>PLXU01000010.1 GCA_003151555.1 Acidimicrobiaceae bacterium
CTGCAGTGACCAGCCCGCCGATGCATCCAGAATTTGGGCTTGATCCCAGTCTTCTGCTGACTGTTGAAGAGTCGGCCATTCTCCTGCGACTAGGCCGAACCCAGACCTACGAATTGATCATGTGCGGAAAGATCCAAAGTGTGAAGATTGGACGCCGTCGTCTTGTCGTGCGAAACGGTCTCGATAACTACGTGGCCGGTCTCCTGGGCGAGCAGGGTGAAGGCTAGTCTTCGTCCTCGCTCCACAAGATCGCCCCCATCGCGCTGGCTGCCTCCTCACGGTCGGGATCAAGGATGTGTCCATACACGTCGGCAGTCATTCGAATTGATGCGTGGCCCAAGACCTGACTTACCACTTGAATCTTGACTCCTTGGGACAGCATCAAACTGGCGGCCGAGTGCCTGAGTTCGTGGGGATGCCAGTCGCCAAGTCCCGCCTCGTTGCAGATCTTCTGGAACTCTCGATAGAGGTTGTGCGGGTCGATGGGAGTGCCGACTGAACTCGCAAAAATGTAGCCACTGTTAGTCCAAGCGCGTCCCAAGGCTTGCTTTTCGGCCTGCTGGCGCTTCTCGTGAGCGAGCAGACTTGCCAACATTGGATCTGGAAGATTAAGTGACCGACGGCTTCGGGCGGTCTTGGTATCCGACGTGACCAGTACGCCATCTTCGAACTTGAGTTGCCTACTTACCCTGAGGACTCCGTTCTCCTTGTCGAGGTCCTTCCACATCAAGCCCAGGGCCTCGCCACGACGGATTCCGGTCGACAGCATGAGGGCGTAGAGCGCTTCGTTGCGTCGCCCCTTGAGACAGTTCATGAGGTGCTTCGCCTGCTCGGGCGTCAGGGTCCGCCCTTCCTTTCGAACCATCTTCGGGGCACGGGAAAGACTTGCGACGTTGTTGCTCACCACGCCCCAGCGGATCCCTTGGTCCAGACACTGAGCGAGAACAGCGCGAATGCGCCGGACGGTAGATGTTGACAGGCCACTGTCGGTCTTCTTGGAAAGCAGCCGGTCCACGTCGGTGACCTTGAGATCGGCAAGCTTCTTATTGCCAAGGGTGGGCATGATGTGCTTGACGGCAATGGTCCGGTAGTTGCTGTAGGCACTGAGTGCAACCTGGTGGCGCAGTACGTCTTCGAACCAGCGCTCGAAGAGTTGTGTAACTTTCAGGCTGGAGTCGGGGGCGGGCAGTCCATCATCGATCTGCCGGCGAAGTTGCTTGAGCTTCTTGACTACTTCATTGTGGGTCTTGGCGGTGACCGACTTTCGAATCGGCTTTCCCAACTGGTCGTACCCCAAGAGGGCTACGCCCATCCAGCGCTGGTCCGAGGCTCGCTGGTAGATCGAGCCCTCGTGGTTTCCTCTGCGTCCGGCCATCTCTTCCTCCGCAAATATATTTGCTGACGGAATTGCTGACATGAGCATAATCCGAACAAGTGCTGTTCACCACTTTGCCGTAAAAACCCTTAGATAGAAGGGTTTTCATTGGTGGAGGTACGGGGATTCGAACNNCAGCTGAGCTATACCCCCAAAGGAACCTCGATGTTAGCAGTTTGACTGACAATGCCTCTTTATTTGGACCTCACCGTGCGCGTTCGTTCTTCGAGAATCGAGACCTCTGGCCACTATTTCGGAGTGATCCAAATCGCGCCGGCATTCATTGCGATTGGGCCAGGGCCCTTGTAAAAGCACACGCGATGGATCTTGCGAGCAAAGAAGTGGGTGGTTGCTATGGGATTGGCGTAATCGCCCACCAACAAACCGGTCGTCGTCGTTGGGTCGCATTGGCCAGTAGAGATACCCGAGAGCCTGACAACAACGAAGAGGGCCTCGACCCGCTCGTGATGATCAAGCAACAGACGGTTCTCGTTATCGGCGCCAGCCGGCATCGAAAGGTCGGCCACGGTCAACGAGCCAGGGTCCGTCGTGCTCTTCACGGCCCGGAAATCGGGTGCGCCCATCAAGAGGTGACAGATCGAACCCTTGTTATAGAAATAAACGGGGACCGCCTCTTTGGCCAATGACTTATGTTCACCCGTCACGGTCTTTACGTCGTAGGTCACGTTGGGCGACGTTGGACCGGCCGTCACTCTTATTTGTGAGGCTTGGCAAGCGGGGTGCGCCGCAGCGGCAGCTTGAGCAATGACTGCCAAAGGACTCGTCAACGTTGCGGCTGTGAGGAGAGCAATGACGGCGAGTGCGCGTTCGACCTTGCCACCGTGAGCGCGTCTGCCCAAGAGATTCATTCTCACTCCTTCTTCAGCCCGACCTTAGACCGACGCTTTTCTGATCCTTGTTGATTGATTTCCTTGAAGACTGAATCACGTCCTACTTAGAGCTCCGCTCCCGCCGTCAAGCCGTGACGTGTCTAATAATCACCCATCAGGATGGAGGCGAGTTCCTCGCTATGAGAGAGGAAAGGGCAGTGGTCGCTTTCGATCTCCACCACGCTGTCGCATCGGGTAGAAACTAATTCTTGAAGGGACGGGTCGAGCGCGTGGTCGTGNNCTCGCCAAAGTCTGGGTAGAAAGTCGTGCCTTAGCCCACTCACGAAGTTCCGAAGTGCTCTCTTGATAGAGGGCGAGTGCGGCGGGTTCGAGGTCGAGACGCAAAAGCGGGCCGTCGACTTGAATCGCTTTATCCATCTCGGTGCGCACTTTGACCAGCCGGGCCGTCTCGGAGTGGCTCTGTCCTATTTCGGGCACCGTGGCGGCGATATAGAAGAGGCTATCCAGGTCGTTCACTAGGGGAGCGGCTTCGGTGATCACGGCGCCGGCGTAACTGTGACCCACCAGTACGACCGGACCATCGACCGCGTTGGCGGCCTTCGCCACGGTGGCAGCGTCGACGGCCAGATCACTGTTGGGGTCGCAATCAATCTGGCTGCTCGGTAGGTCGACCGTGCGCCAATCGGCTCTTAGTTTGTCGAGGTCCTGGACGAACTTGTCCCAGCACCACGCCCCGCCCCACGCGCCGTGCACAAGAATTATTACGGGTTCAGTCACGTCGGCCTCGCTGTTCAAGGCAAAGGCTAGGCCACCAATTCACCTAGAATCTACTGATGGCCCGCTCATTTGATGTCGCCGCAGTAGAAGCCAAGTGGCAGGCACGCTGGCTGGACGACGGCACGTACGAGGTCGACAACGACGACCCCCGCGAGCGTTACTACTCGATGAGCATGTACCCGTACCCCTCGGGCGCCGCGCACATGGGGCACGTGCGCAACTACACCTTCGGCGACCTGATCGTGCGCTACCAGACCATGCGCGGCAAGGCCGTGCTGTCGCCCTTCGGTTTCGACTCCTTCGGCCTGCCGGCCGAGAACGCGGCCATCAAGGCGGGTAGCCACCCGCGAATCTTCACCGAAGAACGTATCAAGGAGCTGAAATCGTCGGTAATCCGCCTGGGCGCCGTCTTCGACTGGCGCCGCGAGGTGCGCAGCCACGACCCCCAATTCATTAAGTACTCCCAGACGTTCTTCCTGGCCCTGCTGGAGGCTGGTCTCGCGTACCGGGCGGAGGCACCGGTCAATTGGTGCCCCGGCTGCATGACGGTGCTGGCCAATGAGCAGGTCAATCCTGACGGCACCTGTGACCGCTCTGGTGACCTGGTGATACGCAAGAACTTAGAACAGTGGTTCTTTAAGATCACCGACTACGCCGATGAGTTGTTATACGACCTCGACACCCTCGACTGGCCCGAACGGGTCAAGATCATGCAGCGCAATTGGATTGGCCGCAGCGAAGGCGTCGAGTTCGACCTGCCGTTTGCGTCGGATCCTTCTAAGGCCCTGCGCGTATTCACCACTCGTCCCGACACGGGCTTTGGCGTCACCTACGCCGTGATCGCCCCCGAGCACCCTCTGGTGGGCGACTTCACCACCAACGCGGAGCGAGCCAGCGTCAACGAACTGGTCGAGCGGGCGACGTCGTTGAGCGATCTCGAGCGCATGACCACCTCGGACGCCGGCGTCGGGCTCGAAAAGCGCGGGGTTTTCACGGGCAGCTTTGTGATCAACCCCTTCAACGACGAGCAAGTCCCGGTCTACGTGGCCGACTACGTGCTGGGCACCTACGGCACGGGCGCGATCATGGCCGTGCCGGGCGAGGACGACCGCGACTTCGCCTTTGCGACCGTCTACGGCCTGCCCATCGTTCGAACTACGCAGCCGCCCGACGGCTTTGCCGGTGGTGCCTACAGCGGCGACGGTCGGCACATCAATTCGGGCTTTCTCGACGGACTGAACGTCAAGGAGGCCAAGGTCAAAGCGGCGGAGTTCTTGGCGGATCGAGCGCACGGCGTCAACAAGGTCAACTACCGCCTGCGCGACTGGCTGGTGTCACGCCAGCGCTTCTGGGGCTGTCCCATCCCCGTGGTCTACTGCGATACGCACGGCATCGTGGCGGTGCCCCTGGATCAGTTGCCGGTGCTCGCCCCCGATGACGTGACCATGAACACGAGCGGCCAGTCGCCCCTGGCGACCCACGAGGGTTTTCGCAACACCACCTGTCCCATCGACGGGGGACCGGCGCGGCGTGAGGCCGACACCATGGACACCTTCACCGATTCGTCGTGGTACTTCCTTCGCTACTGTGATCCCTTCACCGAGGGTCAGGCCTTCGACCCCGTCGAAGTCGCCAAGTGGATGCCGGTCGATCAGTACATCGGCGGCATCGAGCACGCGATTCTGCACCTGCTCTACGCGCGCTTCTTCTTAAAGGCGCTCATCGACTTGGGTATTGCCCCGGGCGTGGCGCGCGAACCGTTCACCCGATTGTTCACCCAGGGGATCATTCGCCTCGACGGGACACGGATGTCCAAGTCCAAGGGTAACCTGGTGTCGCCCGAGGCGTACTACGAGACGGTGGGCGCAGACGGCCTGCGCCTCTTCCACCTCTTCGTCGGCCCGCCGGCCGACAACGTCGACTGGGTTGACCAGACCGAAGAGCTCATCGAGGGCGCCGGTCGCTTCATCGAACGGGTCTACCGATTGATGAACTACGACGACGTCAATTTTCACGAGGACTTTGGTGACGCCGACCTGGCCGTACGCCAAGCCATCCATCGAACCATTGTGAGGGTCACCCACGGTATGGAGCGCTGGAGTTACAACACGGCCGTGGCGGCCATCATGGAACTGGTCAACACGGTCTCCAAATGGGCACGCAGTGAACACGGCGCACATCGGCCCACGATGGACGAAGCACTGGACACGCTGTTGATGCTCTTAGCTCCGATGACCCCGCACGTCACGGCCGAGCTGTGGGAGAGGCGCCACCCCGGCGTGCCATCGGTGCATCACCAGTCGTGGCCCGAGGCCGATGCCGCTCTGGTCAAGCAAGAGATGACCACGATGGTCGTGGAGATCAACGGCAAGGTGCGGGCCCGCCTGCAGGTGTCGCCGGAGATCAGTGAAGACGATGCCCGAACCGCGGCGATGGCCAGTCCGACGATCCAGCAAGCCTTGAGCGAGCGAAGCCCGCAGCGAGTGGTAGTGCGACCACCGCGCCTGGTTAACATCATCGTCTGATGACACAGCGCGCCACTTCCGCCGCCGTGAGCTCCATCTTGATCGAACCGCCGCGTTTCGATCGACCGGAAGTCGAGATCCGCGCCTCGTCGCGGCGCAAGAAGACGGGCACGGCGCACTGGTCGGGCAGCCGCATCGTCGTGCAGATTCCGGCGCGACTGCGTGGCCGCGAGCGCACGGCCTTCGTGGACAACCTCGTCGAGCGGCTCCTGACGCAGCGTCCCCAGAACGCGGCCGGCGACGCGGCCTTGGAAGAACGGGCCAATCTGCTGGCCGAACAATACAACGACGGAGTCGTACCGAGCTCGGTGCGTTGGGTGACCAATCAGCAGGCCCGCTGGGCCTCGTGTTCGCCCGCTTCACGCGAGATTCGGGTCTCCAACCGGCTGCGCCAGTGTCCCGAATGGGTGATCGACGCGGTGTTGGTGCACGAACTGGCCCACCTGCAGGAGGCCGATCACTCCGCCCCCTTCTACGAGATCGCCGAGCGTCATCCGCGCCAGGCAGAGAGTGCCCTGTTCTTGGAGGGCTACGCCCTGGGACTGGGTCTGCGCATCGAGGACGCGGACGTCGACACTTCGCCCAGTTAGTTGCGAATCCGAAAGGGCGACTAGCTCGCTTCGCCGCGCAGGAAACGCTCGAGTTCGGCTGCTAATTCGTCGCCACTGGGCAACTCCAAGCCGAGGGACGTTCCTTCGGTCTCGTCGGCCGCCTCTTCGAGCTGTTCGACCATGTTGGTGTGCTCGGGATTGTTGGTGATGAGGTCGTCCACGCGCTGGCGCGCCTCGTCGGCCGAGGCCCGTAGGGGACTGGCGTCCAGGGTGAGTCCGCTGATGCTGGCCAGGCCGTCGATGAGGGCGGTGGCCGCCTGCGGATAGGGCATCGAGGCCACGTAGTGCGGTACGCGCGCCCACAGCGTGATGATGTCCATGTCCACTTCAGCGAATCCCAGTTCGAGCGCCGAGCTGATGCCGGCCGGCACTTCCAATTCGCCGTGGACGGTGCCGACGAGTGGCAGCAGGTGGGCGCTGGCCTCGGGCGCCGTGCCGATGATGCGCACGGGCCGGGTGTGCGGCGTCGGGGCGGGAAAGGCGCCGAGACCGACCACGAGGCGCACGTCGAAGCGGCCGGCGGCGTCGGTGACCACGTCAACGAAGTCGCTCCAGTGGAAATCCGGCTCGGGACCGACCAGGAAGATGATGTCCGCGCCGTCGCCGTCTCGGCCGTAACGAAGCTGAATCTCGGGCCAGGTCAGTTCGGTCGTCACGCCGTCGACAATGCGCGCGATGGGACGCCGCGCCCGCTGGTCAATGAAGTACTCGGTGTCAAACGTGGCCAACACTTCGGTGGTGATGGTGCTCAACACCGCGCCGATGGCCAGGTTGGCGCCCAGGCCGGCGTCGATCCAGCCCTCCAGGCAGATGACGAGCACCGGTTCGTTCAGTTCGGGGTCGGCGAGGAAGATTATGCGGTCGTAGATTTCGTCGTCCATCAGTTTTGCTCCAAGGTCTGTTTAGCCGTTTGGGCCAGCATGGCGATGTGGGCAGGGTATTCAGAAACACTGCCTAGATCTCCTGCTGTGGCTCCCGCGCTATACCGCGCGAACACCCCTTGCATAATGCAGGCCAACTTCCAATAGCCGAATGATTGATAATAGTTTATATTGCTGACGTCGAGGGTCGTTCGTGCGGCGTACGCGTCGAGTACCTGATGACGGGTGGCGAAGCCGGGCGCCGTCGTGGGCGCGGAACCGAGCAGCGTGGCCATGAGGTCTTGTGGTTCGGCCCAGTAGTCGAGGAGTATGCCGAGGTCGGCCATGGGATCGCCGAGCGTGCAGATCTCCCAATCGAGGATCGCCTTCACGTGTCCCGTGTCGTCGAGCACGGTGTTATCGAGCCGGTAATCGCCGTGCACGACCGCTACGCGTTGCTGGGCCGGAATCGAGGCCGCCAATTGGTCGCCCACGGCCTCGATGAGACCTCCGTGATCGACGCCCTCGACGCTCATCTGCTCGTACTGGTTGCGCCAGCGCCGTAGTTGGCGTTCGATGTAGCCGTCGTGACGGGCCAGGTCGGAGAGACCTGCCTTTTCCACGTCTACGTCGTGTAGCTGGGCCAGGGTCTGGGCCAAATTGGCGCCGATTTCCGCTCGCAGGGCAATGTCGGTGCCTGCTTCGGCTTCCTCGCGCGTGCGCAGAATTGCCCCGTCGACGAATTCCATCACGTAGAAGGGCTGTTCGTTGACCGTGACGTCGCTGCAGAGGCCGAGCGGCCGGGGCACCGGGATGCCTTGGGGGTAAAGGGCCGAAATGATCGTGTGCTCGCGAACCATGTCGTGCGCGGTGGGCAGTACGTGACTGGTCGGGGGCCGGCGCAACGCGAAGGTAGCACCTTGGGCGTCCGTCACGCGAAAGGTCAGATTGGACCGTCCGCCGGCGATGAGTTCGAACGTGAGTGGAGCGACCGCGCTCACGTGCTCGCTCATCCAGCGCGTCACGCTGTCCTGATCGATGCCCACCACGCCTTGCATAGTGGCTGAGATTAACAGCGCCCAGTGACCCTTTCCGCCACTCAACGGCACCGTTAGGCTGGTCGCCATGAGTGATGTGACGGACGCCACGTTTGGCGCAGCGGTGATGGAACGTTCGATGACGGTGCCCGTGGTCGTGGACCTGTGGGCCGAGTGGTGTCAGCCGTGCAAGACGCTGGGACCCATTCTCGAAAAGGTGATTGGCGAGACCAATGGCGCGGTGGAACTGGCCAAAGTCGACGTCGACGCCAATCCCGACGTGGCCCGGGCCTTTGGCGCGCAGTCGATTCCCGCCGTCTTCGCCATCTTCGAGGGAAAGATCGTCGATACCTTCGTGGGGGCCCTGCCCGAGCCGGCGGTAAGAGAATTCATAGAAAAGTTGGCCCCGGGTGCGACCCTGGTCGACCAACTGCTCAACAAGGGTGACGAGCAGTCGCTGCGCGACGCGCTTGAACTGGACGCCTCGAACGTCGACGCCGCCGTCGCGCTGGGCGAACTGCTGCGCACGAGTGATCGACTGGACGAAGCGTTGACGGTCCTCACGCCTTTCGAGCACGTGCTGTCCGCCAAGACGGTGCTCGCGCGCGTTCGACTGCAACAGAGTGGCGTGAACATCGATGGCGACGTGGATCTCACGCTGGAGCATCTATTGGAGCAGGCCAAAACTGATTCCTCCGCGAGGACCAATCTCTTGGAGATGCTCGACGCACTGGGTCCGGAGGACGCGCGCTACGTTTCGTTCCGCCGGCGTCTCGCGAATTTCATTTATTGATGCATATCTACCGTCCCGCGGAGCCGCTGTTGCTCTCCATGGGCGCGACGTCCTTCGACGTCACCAACCGCGCGCTGGTGATGGGGATTCTCAATCGCACCAGGGACTCGTTCTTCGAGCCGGCCGCCACCTACGACCTCGACGCTCTATTTGCACGGGCCGAGCAGTTAATAGATGATGGCGCCGACCTGCTCGACATCGGTGGTGTGAAGGCCGGCCCCGGCGACGACGTCAGCGAGGCCGAGGAACTCGAACGAGTGGTGCAGGTGGTCAAGGAGTTGGTGTCACGGTTCGACGTGCCCGTGAGCATCGACACCTGGCGCGCCTCGGTGGCCCGGGCCTGCTTCGCCGAGGGGGCCTGCGTGGGCAACGACATCAGCGGCTTCGCCGACCCCGACTACCTGAATGTTGCGGCCGAGGCCGGCGCGACGGTCGTGGCCACGCATATTCGTCTGGCTCCACGGGTCGCCGACCCCGATCCGCACTACGACGACGTGACAAAGACCGTCACTGACTTCCTCATCGAACGACGACAGTGGGCCCTCGACGCCGGCGTCGCGAGCGACCGCATCATCTTGGACGCCGGGCTGGACCTCGGCAAGACCGCCGCGCAGTCGCTGCAGCTGTTGCGCGACACGCCGCGCTTGGCGGCCCTCGGTGCACCGTTCTTGTTGTCCGCGTCGAACAAGACTTTTCTTGGCGTCATGTTCGACCTCGTGGTGAGCGAACGGCGCGAGCCGTCGCTCGCCGCGACGGCGCTCGGCATCGCGGGCGGGTGTCGNNGGCACCGACGCCACCATGGTCTACGACGCCGTGCACAACGTCATCGCCGAGGCAGTGGGCGATCTCGATCCCTCCTTTGCCTTAGAAGACTTCACGGCCAAGGACGTGACCAACGCCGGCGTGGAGTCGGTCATCTCGCGGGTGATGGGCGCACTCAACACCCCGGCCTTCTTGGTGGACCGCCGGGTCGTCGTCGTGCGCGACGCGCAGCTCTTCTTGGCCGACGAGGTCGACCAACTGCTCGACTGGATTGGCTCACCCACACCGTTGACGACGTTGGTCCTGGCCGTCGTGGGCACCAAGTCCAACAANNATCTCCTTCGTCATCGAAAAGATGGCCGAGTACCGCGTCAGCGTTGACCGCGTCGCCTGTCAGCAGGTGGCCGATCAGGTGGGTGACGACGTCGCGCGGGTGGACGCCCTGGCGCGCACCTTGCAGTCGATCTACGGCACGGCCCCGATCAACTTCAGCCACATCGAGCCCTACCTCGGCGACGCGGGCGACGTGCCCGAATGGGACCTCACCGACGCGATTGACGGCGGCGACGCCACCAAGGCCATTGTCGTCGCGCGTCGCATGCTCGACTCCAAGGGCCGTGCCGGACTACAGATCGTCAATATTCTCCAGCGCCACTACCTGCGCATGGCCCGCCTCGAGGGCAGCGGGGTTCACGGCGAAGAGGAGGCGGCGGCGCTGCTGGGCATCAACAAGTACCCCGCCGGCAAATCGCTGCGCGTCTCGGAACGGCTCGGTCCCGAGCGCATCAGCACCGCCGTGCACTGGATCACCCAGGCCGACCTCAACCTGAAGGGCGGCGCCAGCTACGGGGGCAAGGACCTCGACACCGACCTGGACGTGACCGACCTGACGGTGGTCGAAATCTTGGTGGCCCGACTGGCCAAGATGACCCAAGGGGCTCGACGCCACTAGAGGCGTGAAGAATCGGTTAAAGAACTACGAATGAACGCCGGGGGGCGAACTGGCTACTCGGTCTCTTCGCGCAAGGCGGCGACGCGACGCATCAGGCCGCTCTTCTTGTTGGCCGCCTGGTTCTTGTGGATGATGCCCTTGGCGGCGGCCATGTCGATGCGCTTGATCGCGGCCTTCAGGGCCATCTCTTCGTCCTCGGTGCCCGCGGCCGCGACGGCGTTCTTGGTGCGGGTGCGAAGTTCGGACTTGACGGCCTTGTTGCGCTCGCGGTCCTCCGCGCTCTGCTTGTTGCGCTTGATCTGACTCTTGATGTTTGCCACGAAAATCCCCGTTATCAGTGCGCCGAAACTGTCCGGCGGGCTGCATAAGGCTAGCAGGGGTCTCGTGGCGACTCCAACCGATGACTCGCTCGTGATGACGGGTAGCCTTTCTACACCGTGGCCACTCAACAATCGTCCGTCGATTTCAGCAAAATTCGGAATTTTTCCATCATTTCGCACGTCGACCACGGCAAGTCCACGCTCTCGGACCGGATCCTTGAAATCACGGGCGCCGTCGACCCCCGTCTCATGCGCGCGCAGTACCTCGACTCCATGGATATCGAGCGCGAACGGGGCATCACCATCAAGGCTCAGAACGTCCGGGTCAACTACGCGGGCCACATCCTGCAACTGATCGACACGCCCGGCCACGTGGATTTCGGCTACGAGGTCTCACGCTCGCTTGCGGCCTGCGAGGGCGCGGTCCTGCTGGTCGACGCCAGCCAGGGCATCCAAGCCCAGACCTTGGCCAATTGCTATCAGGCCCTGGAACACAACCTCGAGATCGTGGCGGCCCTCAACAAGATCGACCTGCCGGCGGCCGACATCGAGCGCTGCAAAGAGGAATTGGAGCGTGTCCTGGGGCTGCCGGCCAGCGAGGTGCTCTCGATTTCGGCCAAGACCGGCGAGGGTATCGCCGAACTCCTCCAGGCTGTCATCGACCGTATTCCGGCGCCCACCGGTGACCCCGACGCACCGCTGCGCGCGTTGATCTTCGACTCCTACTACGACCAGTACCGCGGCGTGATCAGTTCGATCCGCATCGTCGACGGAACACTGCGCGGCGACGCGCGCGTGCGGATGTTGCAGGCCGGTGAGAACCACGAGATCGAAGAGATCGGCATCCGTACGCCGGACATGATCCGCGTGGCCCAACTCGGTCCCGGAGAAGTCGGCTACATCGTCGCGGGCATCAAGGACGTCGGTGGCGCTCGCTCCGGTGAGACGATCACGGAAACTGCCCGTCCCGCGGCACCGTTGAGCGGCTATCTCGATCCCAAGCCGATGGTCTTTTGTGGGATCTACCCGATCGACGGTGACGACCTGCCCGACCTGCGTGACGCCCTCGACAAGTTGAAACTGAACGACGCGTCGATCACGTACGAGCCGGAGTCCTCTAAGGCGCTGGGTTTCGGATTCCGCTGTGGTTTCTTGGGTCTCCTGCACATGGAGATTGTGCGCGAGCGACTCGACCGCGAATTCGACTTAGGGATCATCGCGACCGCACCGTCGGTCGTCTATCGCGCCTTCCTCACTGACGGCACCGGATTGCTCGTCGACAATCCAACCGAATTGCCCGACCTCAGTCGTCTGGATCACATCGACGAGCCGATGCTGTCCATCACGATCCTCACGCCCTCGGAGTACCTCGGGGCCGTGATGGACCTCGCTCAGAGTCGCCGCGGCGAGATGATCAAAATGGACTACATGTCGACCGACCGGGTCGAACTTCGCTACACCATCCCACTGGCCGAGGTCGTCATCGACTTCTTCGACGCGTTGAAGAGCCGCACGAAGGGTTACGCCAGCCTCGACTACGAGCCGAGTGGCTACATCACGTCACAACTGGTTCGCGTGGACCTATTGATCAACCACGAACCGGTCGATGCGTTCTCCACCATCGTGCACAAGTCCAACGCTGATTACTACGGACGACGGATGGCCGAGCGGCTCAAAGAACTCATCCCGCGCCAGATGTTCGACGTACCAATCCAGGCCGCGGTCGGCGGTCGGATTATCAGTCGTGAGACCGTGAAGGCCCGTCGAAAGGACGTCCTCGCCAAGTGTTACGGCGGTGACATCACGCGCAAGCGCAAGCT
>PLXU01000198.1 GCA_003151555.1 Acidimicrobiaceae bacterium
CGAGTCTCCGCGGGGTCGATGACGTCATCGATGAATCCCCGTTCGGCGGCGATGTAGGGCGTCGCGTAACGCTCCTCGTAGTCCTCGATCAACGATGCGCGCAGCGTCTGGGGAGCGTCTGATTCGCTGAGGTCCCGGCGGTGCACGATCTCCACGGCGCCGGCCGAACCCATCACGGCCAGTTCTGCGGTGGGCCAGGCGTACGCGAAGTCCGCGCCGATCGACTTCGAGTTCATGACCACGTAGGCGCCACCGTAGGCCTTGCGCGTGATGATTGAAATGCGCGGCACGGTTGCCTCGCAGAAGGCGTAGAGCAACTTCGCGCCGTGGCGAATGATGCCGCCGTATTCCTGGTCCAACCCGGGCATGAAACCGGGCACGTCGACGAAGGTCACCAGGGGAATATTGAAAGCGTCGCAGGTACGCACGAAGCGCGCGGCCTTTTCGCTCGACGCGATGTCCAAGACGCCGGCCAGTATCTGGGGCTGGTTCGACACGAGGCCAATCGTGTGGCCGTCAATGCGCGCGAACCCGCAGGTGATCTGTTGGGCCCACGTGGCGTGCACTTCCATGTAGTCCCCGCCGTCGACCACCGACGTGATGACCTTCTTCATGTCGTAGGGCTGGTTGGGCGACATCGGCAGGAGGTCACGCAGATTCTCGCAAAGCCGGTCCGCGGAGTCCCCGGTCAATATTCGCGGCGCCTCTTCCATGTTGTTCGAGGGCAGGAACGACATGAGGTAGCGCACCTCATCGAGCACGCTCTTCTCGTCGGGCAACACAAAGTTCGCCACGCCAGACTTCGTCGCGTGCGTCAACGCCCCGCCCAACTCTTCGAGCGTGACGTCCTCGCCGGTCACGGTCTTGACGACGTCGGGTCCGGTGATGAACATGTGACTGGTGTCCTTGACCATGAAGATGAAGTCCGTGAGGGCCGGCGAGTAGACCGCACCGCCGGCGCACGGACCCAGGATGACCGAGATCTGGGGAACCACGCCGGAGGCTTTCGCGTTGCGACGAAAGATCCCGCCGTACGCGTTGAGACCGGCGACACCCTCTTGAATTCGTGCCCCGGCCCCGTCGTTGAGTCCAATGATGGGCAGGCCCATGGTGGTGGCCAGGTCCATTATCTTCTGGATCTTCTCGCCGTGGGTTTCGCCCAGGGCCCCGCCGAAGACGGTGAAATCCTGGGAGTACACGCAGACCTTGCGACCGTCAATCTTGCCGTAGCCCGTTATCACGCCGTCGGTGTAGGGACGCGAATCCTCCAGTCCCATGCCCGAGGCGTAGTGGCGATTCAGCATGTCGAGTTCTTGAAACGTATCCTCATCGAGCAAGTACTCAATGCGTTCACGCGCGGTCAGCTTGCCCTTGGACTGGTGACGCTCGATGGCGTACTCCCCGCCGGCCATGCGAGCTTCGCTCTTGCGGGCTTCAAGTTCGGCCAAACGGTCCGCCATGGTGTGTTCCATAATCGCCAAGGCTATCCAACGGGGATTGCAGGTGTCGACGGCGAAGGCCCTGCCCGAGGTGGTCCCCGCAGATCACGCCACGATCTTTAGCCTTACCGGTAAGTAGGAATTAGTGAGTCAGCAACGTCCGCGCGCGAAAACGGATCGCTCAACTCGCCACTTGCACCAGTTCGATCAGTGTGCCGAACGAACCCTTGGGATGCACGAAGGCCACGGTGGTGCCGCGCGATCCCGGACGGGGCACCTCATCGATGACTTGGCCGCCCGACGCCTTCACGGCGTTGAGCGCGTCGGCGCAGTTCGCCACTCGGTAGGCCACGTGATGCAGGCCCTCGCCTTTCTTCTCCAAGTACTTCGCGACCGGCGAGTCATCACGGGTCGGGGTCAACAACTGTATGTACGAGTCCGCCACGCGCAGTAGCGCCTCGGCGACACCATCGGACTCGACGTCCTCGCGGTGTTCGACCGACGCGCCGAAAACGTCCTGGTACCACGTCACGGCCGCCTCGAGATCGCGTACGGCAATGGCCACGTGATCAATTTCGATGAGCATCGAATCCATTACTGCTCCTTGTCGTGACGGCGGAAAATCGAAAAACGCTTCTCACCGATTTGTTCACGCAGTTCGCGATTGGTAATACCCAAGCCGCCTCGCTCGGCGGCGCACAGGACGGCGATCTTCCCCTCGTGTCGGTTGTGGTGTACCTCATAGGCGGCCTCGCCGACCTGCTCGAGCGCGAAGACCGCCGACAGTGGGGGCACTACTTTTCCGTCAATGATCGTCTGGTTGGCCGACCACGCTTCTCGGTAGTTGGCGAAATGCGATCCCTTGATGGTCTTGAGTTTCATCCATAGGTGGCGGTTGTCGTACTCGATCATGTAACCGCTGGTCGCCGCGCAAGTGACAATAGTGCCGGCCCGCTTGGCCACGAACACGCTGGCGCCCATAGTGGAGCGTCCCGGATGCTCGAAGACAATCTCCGGGTTCTCACCCACCAGCGCGCGGATGTCCTTGCCGAGGCGGCGCCACTCTGACTCATCCTGGGTATGTTCGTCCTTCCAGAACTTGTACGCCTTTTCCTCTCGGTTGATGACGTGCTGGCAACCCAACTCGTGGAGAGTGTCGACTTTATTGGCGCTCGAGACGACGCCGATAGGGATGCCGCCGGAGTTCAGCACGTGCTGTACGGCGAAGGAACCGAGACCGCCCGAGGCGCCCCAGATGAGCACCTTGTCACCTTGCGTGACCGGTGCGCCATTGCGCGACACGAGCATGCGATAGGCCGTGGAGTTGCACAGCGCGTTGACGGATGATTCTTCCCACGTCAAATGCGTGGGCTTGGGCATCAACTGGTTGGCCTTCACGACCGCGATATCGGCCAAGCCGCCAAAATTCGTCTCGAATCCCCAGATTCGTTGAATGTCCGAACGCATCGAGTCGTCGTGGCCGCTGGGATCCTGGTCGTCCACGTAATTGCAGTGCACCGTGACCTCGTCACCGACTTTCCAGTTGCGCACGGCCGAACCCGCTCGCACGATCACGCCGGAAGCGTCCGAACCCACCACGTGGTAATCGAGCGCGTGTCGCTGGCCCCAGTACGACTCCTTGGCCAGGCGATCAAGGAAACCAAAGGTGGGCAGCGGCTCGAAAATGCTCGTCCACACCGTGTTGAAGTTGATCGAGGACGCCATCACGACAAGGAAGACCTCGTCGGGCGCCAATTCTGGTAGCGCCACCTCGTCCACGTGCAGACTCTGGCGGGGGTCCTTATCGCGGCTGTTCATCCCGGCGAACATGTCCTGCTCGTCGCGTAGTACGAAGACCGCGCGAGTCGTCGCCGGCATCGGCGTGTCGGCCAGGGTCTCGCCCGACGCGCCCGCGCGGACGGCATCCAGAATCTCACTCATCTGGGCGAGGTTAGTTGTCGAAGGTCTGGTGGGGCGCACGGGCGCTGAGTTCTAGTTCAGTCCGCTCATGACGCACCAATTCATCGACGGATTTCGTCGGCGCGCAAAGGTCTAACGTGGCTAGTAGTCACGTACGAAATAGTAGGAGTCACCATGTCACGTAGTGTTATCGTCGCCGGCAGCCGTACCGCAATTGGAAAACTTTCGGGCGCCTTCGCATCGCTCAGCGCCCAAGATCTNNATGACGGTGAACGCCACCACGATCAACAAGGTGTGCCTTTCGGGATTGCAGACCATTTATCTGGCCGACCTCATGATCCGCGCCGACGAAGCAGACATTGTCATTGCCGGTGGCATGGAGTCAATGACCAATGCTCCCTATCTCTTGCCCGGAGCGCGCGCCGGTTACCGATTCGGTGATCAAAAGGTCATCGACGCCATGATGTTCGACGCCCTCACGTGCGCCTTCGATCAGTGCGCCATGGGACTATCCACTGAACGCCACAACGCCGGGCGTATCTCGCGCTCACGTCAAGACGAGTTCTCCGTGCGCAGCCACCAATTGGCCGCGGCCGCGATCGCCAGTGGCAAGTTCGCCGAGGAGATTGTCGACGTCGCGGTCCCACAACGAAAGGGCGATCCGTTGCTCATCCACACCGATGAGGGAGTGCGAGGCGAGACCACGATCGAGTCCCTGGCGAAGCTTCGCGGCGCCTTCGAAAAGGACGGCACGATCACGGCGGGCAATGCCTCGCAGATTTCCGACGGTGGCGCCGCGGTGTTGGTGATGTCGGTTGAGCGCGCCGAGGAGTTAGGTCTTGAGCCACTGGGCGAGCTCGTGAGCTACGGCCAAGTCGCCGGACCGGACGCCTCTCTGCTCAGCCAGCCGGCCAACGCCATCGCCAAAGCTGCGGCCAAGGCCGGTCTCACCGTCAAAGGCATGGACATATACGAGATCAACGAAGCCTTCGCCGCCGTGGGCTTGGCGTCGAGCGACGACCTTGGCCTGGACGAATCCAAGGTCAACGTGAACGGGGGCGCCATTGCGTTGGGCCACCCGGTCGGCATGTCCGGCACCCGACTGGCGATCACGGCACTGCTCGAACTTCGCCGTCGCGGCGGCGGCGTCGCGGCCGTGGCCCTCTGTGGGGGCGGCGGTCAGGGCGACGGGGCGATCCTTCGCTCCCTCTAATCGGGAATGTAACTAGCCACGATTTCGTATCGCGTCGAACCTAGGGGCTCGTCGTCGGGCAACTCGAACACGTACGCGCCGCCTAGTTCGTAACCACGTGTTCGCAGCGAATCCGGCGCCACACGGGCCAACAACAGAGCCAGCTCGTGCATCGAGGGATTATGGGCCACGATCATCAGCGAGGTCGTGCCGGAATCGAACTCACGAAGGGCGCCGAGCAAATCTTGGCCGCTCACTTCTCGCGGTCCGCCGTAGATGGACTTGTCGAATTGGTGAGCTCCCACGAAGCCCGTCCCCTCGAAGGCACGTTCGAAGGTTTCGCGGGTACGCACGGCGGCGCTGACGAGCGCCGACACCGGCCCGAAGCGTCCGAGCGACTCGGCGTCGCTGGCCCACGCGCGAAGTTGCTTGCACTCCTTGCGACCCCGACCACTCAGCGTGCGATCGAAATCTGATGCCATGGGTAGGGCCGGCGACGACTTGGCGTGGCGGACGAGGGTGAGGTAGCGCACGACCCATTCTGACCCATCCGCTCGCAAGGTCGGGCGTCGTGGTTTAGCGTTGCTGCGTGCACGTGACACTGACGTACTTCCAAGCCGTGGTGATGGGTTTGGTGCAAGGAATTACCGAGCTCTTCCCGATCTCCAGTCTGGGCCACGGTGTCCTGGTTCCGGCGCTGTTTGGCTGGCACAACTTGGTGAGCAGTCAGACAGCCTCACAGTCCTTCTTCCTCGTGTTCCTGGTGGGCCTTCACGTGGGTACGGCCGTAGGGCTGATCATCTTTTATCGCCGGACGTGGGCGCAGTTGCTCTCCAGTCTCGGTCGCCAACTTTCCAAGGCCCGGGCCGACGGAGCCCCTTCGCTCTGGCAGCTGCGCGACCCCGAGATGGACCCGCGCTATCGACTCCTGCTGCTCCTGGCCATTGGCAGCATTCCGGTCGGCATCGCCGGGCTGTTCTTGGAACACGCGCTGCGGATCCTCTTCGCCAAGCCGCTCGCCGCCGCGATCTTCCTTACGCTCAACGGAGTGATCCTGTTAGTGGGCGAGGGCCTGGTGCGCACCCACGGGCGCCACGTGATGCACCGCACGTTGGACACCACGGGCGTGCGCGGCGCGTTGGCCATCGGTTCGTCGCAGATTTTGGCCCTGCTGGCGGGAATCTCTCGCAGCGGCGTCACGATCGTATCGGGCCTGCTCGCCCAGCTCGATCACGAAGAGGCCGCCAATTTCTCGTTCCTGCTCGCCACCCCGGTGATCCTGGTGGCCGGCCTCTACAAATTGCCGTCGTTGATGGGTTCACTCGGCAATGGCGTGCGTACGCAGACCCTGGTCGGCGCCCTTTGCGCCATGGTCGCCGCCTACGTCGCGGTGCGCTTTCTCACCAAGTGGTTCGCCACCAAGACCCTTCGGCCCTTCGGGATCTATTGCCTCGTCGCAGGAATTCTCTGCGTCGCGCGTTTCGCTTAGTCGCGCAGCACGCGCCGGCCCTCGATCGCCCGTCCGAGGGTCAGATCGTCGGCGAACTCCAGGTCGCCGCCCACCGGTAGTCCACTGGCCGGTTGCGACACCACCAGACCGGGCATCTGCAGGAGTCGCCCGAGGTACATCGCGGTCGCGTCACCCTCAACGTTGGAGTTAAAACAGAGAATGACTTCCTTCACCGGGCCATTGAGGCGCTGCACCAGTTCTTGAATTCGCAGGCGGTCCGGCGTCACCCCCTCGAGCGGGCTTAGCACGCCGTGCAGCACGTGGTACGTGCCGTGGAAGGCGCCGGAGCGTTCAACGGCCACCACGTCGGGCGGATTCTCCACCACGCAGATGGTGGTTTGGTCGCGGCGGCTGTCGGCGCAGATCACGCACAGTCCCCCCGTCTCGGCAATATTGCAGCATCGCTCACAGAACGAGAGTTTGGTCTTCATTTCGTCCAGGGCTTGGGCCAGTCGGGCCACGTCCTCGCTGGGCTGTCGCATCAACCAGAAGGCGATTCGTTGGGCCGACTTCGGTCCGACCCCGGGGAATCGACCGAGTTCGTCGACCACCGATTGCAGCGCCGGAGGGTAGTTCACGACACCTCCTCGGCACCGGGGAACATCTCGCTAATGAGGTGACCGGCCACCGAGTCAACCACCACGGCCGACTCGTCGTTCACGCCGCGCTCGTCGTTCACGATCGCGTCCACGGCTGGGCGCGGTGTTTTCGCGTGAGGCGCGGGCGTGGCCGCGATCGATGAATCGACCACCCACTCAACGTGCAGCGTCACCTTGAATTCGTGCTCCATTGCGCTGCGCAAACCCGGGGCAATGTATTCAGTGTTTTGACGCATCTCTTCATTGGGTAGGGAAATCGTCAATCGATGGCCCTCGAGCGAGCGCACCTGCGCGTTCTTGAGCAGCAACTGGGCCGAGCGTGGCGTGCGCGGCACGACGCGCTTTTCGAATCGTTCACGAACGTCGTCCACGTTGAGTGTCTCAACATTGCTCGGCGCGATCGATTCCGTCTCGATCGCCTCGGTTGCTTCGGGCGCAGCGGCGGTCACCAGAGCGGGCTCCGGCGTCTCGCGCGCCGGCGCCGTCGCACCGATGGGTCGAAGCACGACGGCGGGGGCCGGTGCGGTGGGGATGCTGACACGTGGTCCTTCGCGCTCCAGCTTGGTCAGACGTTCATCCAGGGATTCGAGCGAACTGTCCAGTTCGGGACGGATGAGACGGACCAAAGCCACTTCGAGTGTCACTACCTTCTCGGGGGCGCTCTTCATTTCACGCATGGCCAACCCAAAGGTCTCGAGAATGCGCACGGTGCGCGGAAGTCCCAACTGCACTCCCCACGCAGCCAGCCGCTCGCGATCGGCGTCAACGGCGTCGGCGACCTCGGGCGCGACTTGGAGCAAGAAAACTTGTCGAACTTCGCCGGCGAAACTTTCGGCGAGCTGCTCTGCGTCCCAGCCCTCCCTCGTGAGCACGGCCAGTGAACGAAGAGCCTCGACCGCGTCGAGGTTCACGAGGGCGTGGAAGAGTCCGTCGAACTCCGGCTGGGTTTCGCTCAGCGATCCGGTGGCGATGAGTTGGTCAAGGGCACTGAGCGCATCGCGGGCCGATCCTCGACCGAGACGGACCGCCGCGTCGATGAGCTCGTCATCGGCCACCAGCCCGGCCGCCCCTCGCACGTCGTGCAGCAGCGAGCTCAGTGTCTCTCCGCCAATGAGGCGAAACTCAAGGTGTTGCGTTCGAGAACGAATGGTGGGCATCACCTTGTGGGGCTCGGTGGTGGCGAGGACAAACACCACGTGCTGCGGTGGCTCCTCGAGGGTTTTAAGCAACGCGGCCGACGCCGCCTTGGAAAGCTGGTGAACCTCGTCGACGATATAGACCTTCCAACTGCCCGGCGTGCCGTGCCAGGCGCCGGCGGTGATCTCACGAATGTCATCGACGCCGTTGTTCGACGCCGCGTCGAGCTCTATGACGTCGAGCGAGGAACCTTTGGTGATGGCCACGCAGCTGGCGCACTCGTCACAGGCGTCTCCCTCGGCAGGATGCTCGCAATTGAGCGCTTTGGCCAAGATGCGAGCGGTGGTCGTTTTTCCGGTCCCGCGAGGCCCCGAAAAGAGGTAGGCGTGCACCACGCGGTCGTTCTTCACGGCCCCTTGCAGGGCGCGCACGACGTGATCCTGACCGCGTAATTCGCAAAATCGACCCGGTCGGAATCGCCGGTAGAGCGCCGTTACACCATCAATTGACGTGGGTACGGGGGTCGATTCAGCCATGCACGCATGCTAACGGTGTGCTGTAAGGCGCCGAGGCCCAAAGCGATGGTCAGGCGATCCGTGGCACCCAACACGATTCGCTGAGAGCTGCTGGCTTCCACCCCTGACTCGATTCACGAACGGTCGTCGCACGGGACCCGACCACCGCTTTCAACCTCGGCGTAGAAAGGCTACCGCGCGGTCATGCTCCCAAGCTCGGGTAGCCTTGCAAGCCGGTATTCAATTCAGTTTTGAATATCGACACCCGGAGGAGTGCGAGAGCGGCCGAATCGGCACGATTGGAAATCGTGTGAAGGGAAACCTTCCGTGGGTTCAAATCCCACCTCCTCCGCCAAAATCGAAAGACTCATCGTCCCTGATACTCCACTTCGGTAACGTGCGAGCCTCGCCAGTGCCAGTCATCGGTGGGCGTCGACACAGCGAGTTCTAAGACGGCACCTATGCGTCTCGTTTTGACATGCGCCACGCGCCCAGCGCGGTCCAGCCAACGAGCCACGCGACAATGACGCACACCGCCACCGTGGTGCTCTCGTAGACGAGTGACGGTCCGCCGCCACCTCCGCCGCCACCTCCGCCGAACGGCCGTGGTAAGCCGCCCGGTTCCAGATGAGCCATGGCGAGACCCACCAGCCCACGCTGCACGTTGATGAGGTGGCGAATTGCGGTATGCGAGAAGATTGGCGTGAGAACGATCTCGAGCACGATCATCAGCACCACCGCGACGGTTCGTTGGCCCATCAACGAAGCCAGCCCGAGCCCCACGATGAAGCCGATAGCTGCCTCGAGCTCGATCCACAGTCCGGTTTTCACCATGAGCATGTCCGATGGGTACAAGAAGACGCGAGAGTAATCGGCGTAACCCTGGGTAGCGATCTTAACGGCGTCCGCCTTTAGCGTCGCCGACGAGATCTGCGTGAATCCAGAGGACCCGGGAGGGGTGACGATTTTGCCGTTCTGATTGATACCGCACGGAACGCCGATCGGTCCGCGATAGTTGAAGCCGCAGACCACCTCCTTAGGGTGATCCTTCGCCCAACTTTGCAGACCCGTCAATGAGAGCCCCGGAGGCACGTTGACGCCGTCGAAGTTGAGCTTGGCGGGTGCGGCGAAGACGCAGACGGCGCAGACGATCGTGAAGCCGGCCGCCACCATCGGCACGATGATCGCCAGTCCCGCGGGGATCCGAGCGAAATAAAGCGCGAGGCGCGATCGTCCCGTGATGACGAGGTGACGGAACATTCCTTCGGTGAGGTCGACCGATCCCGCCGTGCAGCCCAGAGTGGCGGCGACGATGAAGCCGAAGACGAACATCACGCCCGCGACGAGTGCCGTGAACACGTCGTAGCCGCCAGCCGGTCCGTAGGACCTCGGCGCCACGGCGTGCGCGATCAAGCGAACGGTTAGAAAGATCGCGGGTATGCCGATATTGACGACGATCAAGGCCGCCATGAGGCCCCGTCGTTTGCGCAGCTCCATGATCCTGGTCGTGATCATGGCCCCCGTGGGCAACCACGATCCCCGCCGATCGTACGACGCGTTGCTCCCGGCCGTCGCCAAGCGACCGGCTGACGTGGCGCTGGCGGAAACGGACGTCATTCGGACTCCCCCAATCGGCTCGTGACTTGCAAGAACCATGATTCCAGCGACACTTGTACCTCCTGAAGCTGATAAACGGCGATCCCGTCCTCGACCAGCAGTCGATTGATCTCGGCGATCGTGTCGCGCCCCGTGCCCGCGGCCAGATGAATCGAAAGCCCAGCGGTCTCGAGGTCGACCTGTGCACCAAGAGCGGTAGCGGCCAAGATTGATTGGGCCCGTTCGGGCGATGAGCATCCTACGTGCACTTTCGTTGCCGCGCCGGCCAGGAGCTCCGCGATCGGACCTTGACGGATCACCTTGCCGTGATCGACGATCGCCACCGCGTCGCACGTTCGTTCGACTTCGTCCAAGAGATGCGAGGAGAGCATCACGGTGCGGCCCTCCGCGACCAGCGTCTGGATCATGTCGCGCATCTCGTGCATGCCGGCTGGGTCGAGCCCGTTCATCGGTTCGTCCAGTATCAGGAGCTGGGGATCACCCAGCAGGCAGGCCGCAACGCCGAGTCGCTGGCGCATTCCCATTGAGTACTTCGAGACGCGATCGTCGGCCCGATGCATCATGCCAACACGCTCCAGCGACGCCTCGATGCGGTCGCGCGCCGCGCGTTCGCGGGCGGCCGCCAGAATCTGGAGGTTCTGGCGCCCGGTCAAGTGACCGTGAAAGCGAGGTTCGTCGACGATCGCTCCCACCCGGGCCAGCGCCCGATCTCGCTGGCGAGGGACCGGATAGCCGAGCAACGACATGGTGCCGGCGTCCGCGTGCGTCAGGCCGAGCAGGACTCGAATAAGGGTGGTCTTGCCCGCGCCATTGGGACCTAGGTAACCGAACGCGCAGCCTCGCGGCACGAGCAACTCAACGTCGTTGACCGCCACATTGTCACCGAACCGTTTTGTCAACCCGTGCGTCTCAACGGCCCAAGGGCCGTCCGCGAAATGCGCGTCAGGTGTTTCGTCGAGCATCGTGGCACTCATCTAGGTATCTGCTTTCACCGGATCCGACCAACTTCTGCAGAGATTAAACGAACAGTCGACGCATGACCATAGGGGTAAACCCTGATTTCCCACCCACGGCGCCGCGTTAAGCGGATGACCGGATACCAGCGGATAGAGAACAACCGACGGCACCCTGACCCATCAATTCTGAGGGATTGGAAATTAAGAGACTCCTTAGTGAAAGTCCATCCGGGACCAATGTACCCAGCCGGGCAACATAATTCCAACGCCGACACCGTCACGCCCGGCGAGTGGAGAAAAAATCACGAAGCAGCTCGGCCGATTCATCGGCCAGAATGTCGTAGCTCACCTCGGCCTCGTGCAGCAAGCGCGGATCGCTCAAGAGGTTGTATCGCGATCCCACGGCACCCGCCTTCTCGTCGAGCGCACCGATGACGACCCGACTCACTCGAGCGTTAAGCAGCGCCCCGGCGCACATCACGCACGGCTCAAGCGTCACGTAGGCGGTGACCCCGTCCATGCGCCAATGCACGCGCGCCTTGGCCGCGATCCGCAGCGCCACGATCTCGGCGTGAGCGGTGGGATCTTGATCAACTTCGCGACGATTTTCGCCGGTGGCGATTATCACCCCTTCTCGCACCAGCACGCATCCCACCGGCACGTCGTCGTGACCGCCGGCGGTCATCGCCGCGTCGAGCGCCGCTCTCATGAAGACAATGTCGCCTTGTACTTCAACCACGTCACTCGACTCCTTAACGAACCGTATTGGCAGCAACACTCTCACACTTGAGCCCACAATCGCCGCGACTTCGCCCGGAGTGCGCACTGCTACCTAGGGGTAGGCTGGTCGACGGAGGGGTGCGAGAGCGGCCGAATCGGGCAGTCTCGAAAACTGCTGTGTCTCCGGGCACCGTGGGTTCAAATCCCACCTCCTCCGCGGCCAAGAAACGGGTGACTACGGTCACCCGTTTCTTGACGCTTGTGACAAGTCCGAGCCGTAGAACTACTCTGGTGACGTCTGGCAACTGCTAGTCGGCCTTAAAGAGGAGTTCGCATGGTTTCGTCAATCCAATCTGAAGTCGGTACGCAGCGCAAAGTGATTACCGAGTTGCCCGGGCCGAAGTCCCGCGCGCTGCACGAGCGGCGCAAGGCCGTCGTGAGCGCCGGACTCACCAACGGTTTTCCCATCTACATCGAGCGCGCCGACGGTGCCATTCTCGTCGACGCCGACGGCAACCAGATTCTCGACCTCGGCTCCGGCATCGCCGTGACCACGATCGGCCACGCCGTGCCCGAACTCATCGAAGCGGTGAGCGCCCAGGTGGCCGCCTTCACCCACACCTGCTTCATGGTCACGCCGTACGAAAGTTACGTGGAGGTCTGCGAAGAGCTGGCCACTCTGACCCCCGGCACGTACGCCAAGACCTCGGCCCTCTTCAACTCCGGATCCGAAGCCGTCGAGAACGCCGTCAAGGTGGCCCGTCTCGCTACCGGCCGCCAGGCCATCGTGGTCTTCGACCACGCCTATCACGGTCGCACCAACCTGACCATGGCGCTCACCGCCAAGAACATGCCCTACAAGGACCGCTTCGGTCCATTCGCGCCCGAGATCTATCGCGTGCCCATGAGCTACCCGTTCCTCGACGAGCTGAGCGGGGCCGAAGCTGCCGCGATCGCTATCAAGGAGATCGAGACCCAGGTCGGCGCGAAGAATGTCGCCGCCCTCCTCATCGAACCCATTCAGGGCGAGGGCGGCTTCATCGTGCCGGCCGACGGTTTCTTGCCAGCGCTGTCCGAATGGACCACCCAGAATGGCGTGGTCTTCATCGCCGATGAGATTCAAAGCGGCTTCTGTCGCACCGGTGATTGGTTTGCCGTCGACCACGAGGGCGTCGTCCCCGATTTGGTGACGACCGCCAAGGGACTCGCCGGCGGCATGCCACTGGCCGGGCTCACCGGACGAGCCGAACTGATGAACGCGGTGCACGAAGGTGGACTCGGGGGCACGTACGGCGGCAACCCGGTCGCCGCGGCCGCGGCCCTAGCCACCATCAAGACCCTGCGCGATCGCAACCTGGTCGCTCGCGCCCGCGAGATCGGTGACACGCTGCTCACGGCGCTGCACTCGC
Organism: Acidimicrobiaceae bacterium; assembly: GCA_003151555.1. Taxonomy (GTDB): domain Bacteria; phylum Actinomycetota; class Acidimicrobiia; order Acidimicrobiales; family RAAP-2; genus RAAP-2. Next base: position 13,015 of record PLXU01000198.1, read on the forward strand.
TGCAACAGGATGTCGCCATCATCGGTGACGTTCGGGGACGCGGCGCCATGGTCGCCATGGAGCTGACCCAGCCCGGCACCAAGACACCCAACGCCGCGGCCGCGAAGTCCATCGTGAACTATTGCAACCAGCAGGGCGTCATCGTGCTGGCCTGCGGCACCTACGGCAACGTCATCCGTCTTTTGCCACCACTGGTGATTTCCGACGAGCAGTTGGCCGACGGACTAAGCGTCCTGGGCGCCGCCGTGCGCGCCGCCAGTTAACACCATCGTCGCGGTCTGAGCGACCGTCCAGTGCCCCGGATGCACATTGCCTGCGGGGGCGTGATTAGTACTATCGACCTAGCGGCGCATGCCGAGAGAAGACCGGGAACGTCATGAGCCGAACATCAGAACACGCGCGCCCATCGTGGCGCGCCGCGCTCGTCATGTTGGCGGCGCTGGCCTTGGCCGGCTGTGGCACCGTCGCCAAAGTGGTCGTTCCGCACCTCATCGGTACGCCGTCCATCAGTATCGAGGTGCCCTTGCAGAGCGTGGCCTGCACTACCTCGGGCGCGTGCATCGCCGCAGGCGGTGACGACGCCAACGTGGCGCCGTCCTCGACCGCCGAGGTTCGCCACGCCGACGGAACCTGGAGCGCGATTGCCGTACCGAGCACGTTGTCCCAGAGCATCACGTCGAGCGCCTGTTGGAGCAGCGGGTGCGTCATCGGCGGCTCCGAACCATCTGGCGACTCGCTGTGGATCTACGACCCGGCCACCCAGTCGGTCGCGACGTCGCCCACTCCGAGAGCGGGACGCGGCGTGAGCGCGCTGAGCTGTTTCGCCGTCGCCTCATGCGCCGTCGTCGACACGACGCGCATCACCGGAGGTTCTCGACTCTCCTTCACCAGTGATGGAGGAACCACCTGGACCACGCCACTGCCGCTGACCTGGACGGTAGGCGACGGCGTGACCGCACTGTCGTGCACCGACGCGATGAACTGCCTCGTCGCCGCCACCAATTCGAGCCACCAAGCACTGCTCGAAGTCACCCACGACGCCGGCGCGACGTGGTCCGCTCGAACGGTGCCCGCCACGTGGACCAACCTTTCGTCACTGACCTGCGCCAAACTGGACTGCGTCGCGCTGGCCTCGACGACAAGCGGTTCGCTGTTCGTGCGCTCCAACACCTTCGCGCGTTTATGGCGGGGCGTAAAACTGGCCAACAGCGCCAACGCGCTGGCCTGCGTCAAGCTCTCGCGGTGCGCGCTGGTCGGTCAAACGAACAACCAGATCCCGTGGCTGGCGACGTTGAAGGGTCGGAGCGTGACCGATATCGCGCTCACGTACGTACCCTCCGCACTCGTGGACGTGGCCTGCGGTGCCAAGACGTGCGCCGTGATCGGGGCCAGCACCGTACTGTCGCTGCAGCCGTAACCCTTGGCTGGGCAACTGGCCGTACGACCCTGGGGGGCGCGGTCCCGCGGGACTGGCTCATCGGCTCTGCATCGCCGNNGTGAAAGGCTGGAGCGGTGAGTCTGACGCCTTCTACTGCCATCCCGCCGGGCTGGTACCCCGATCCCAGTGGCGCGCGCCAGTGGCGAGTCTGGACCGGCACGAACTGGTCGGAATTGACACGCCCCTATGGAGAACCGGTCGTCTCGACCCCGGTGGCCGCCTCGCTGCCACTCATTGACGCCCTGCACCGGCTGCTGCGCTACGGGATCGTGGCCTTCTTCGCCGGGTTGGGTCTGGTGGTGAACGTGCTCGCCCACTGGCCCGGCACGGCCAAACCCACGCCCTTCTGGTTCGCCAGCACCGCGCTTGAACTGGGCATCGGCCTGCTGCTCATTGGTTCGCTCTGCTTCAGTTTCGCCGCTCGGCAACTGGAAGGACACTGGACAATTGAAGCCTTCTTGCCGGGCATCAACGTGCTGGTGGTGAGCGGTCTCGTTACCCAGCGCCTGGGTGGTCGCTCACCGCTCTGGCGGGTCGTGACCGAGACAATCCTGCTGGCCCTCTTCATTGGTCAAAGCCACACCGCGCTGTGGCTCGGCGTGGCGCCGGCGTTGGTGACCCTCGACCACATGCGATGGACGTCAGCACTGGTCGACCGCCTGGCCGGTCCGCCCGTCGCGTCGTTGCCAGCCGTTTCCTAGCGTGACGATCCCTTCTTCGGCCGCGCCCCAGGAGAGAGAATGCCAATTGGCGCCAGAGCAGTGGGGACCACTGGCCGGTCTCATCGGCAACTGGGAGTCGGGTCTGGACGGCCTGGACGTCTCCTTTCACAACGACAGCGGCAAGATCGGCGAAACGGTCTTTCGTGAGAAGACCACCTTCAGCCCCTTCGGTCCCGTGGAGAACGTCGACCGGTCCCTCTACGGGCTCGACTACCGCACCGGCGCGTGGCGCAAGGGCGAAGAGACCCCCTTTCACACTGAGGTCGGCTACTGGATGTGGGACGCAACCAACAAGCAGGTCATGCGCTGCTTCACCTTCCCCCTGGCCGTCACGCTCATCGCCGGCGCGACGGTCGAACCCGACGCCACTTCGTTCCGGCTCGAGGCCGTTCTCGGGTCGAACACCTACGGCATCCTGTCCAGCCCCTACCTCGATGAAGTGGCCCGCACGACCCGTTTTGCAGTGACCATCACCTTGGGCGACGACACCTTTTCCTACGACGAGACCATCGTGGTCGAGCACCAGAAGAGCCAGACGGTCATCATGCACACCGATCGCAATACGCTCAAACGCGTGAGTTAGGCGGGCACCGTGTACCAATGGTCCGAAGAGCATCAGGCCATCGCCGCCGCCGTGCGGCGCTTCGTGGATGAAGAGATCCGACCCCACTTAGACGACCTCGAACACAATGGCGTCGCCCCCTTCGCGATCATGCGCAAGATGTACGACGTCTTCGGTCTCAAGGAGATGGCCGAGCAGAACTTCGCGCGACAGCTCGAGCGAAAGGTCTCGGGCCAAGAGCCACACGGTCACTCGCGCGGCGGCTCTGATCCATCGGCCCAGTTGATATCCACCATCGAGCTTTGTCGCGTGAGTCCCGGCTTCGTGACCTCGTTGGGCGTCTCCACCGGCCTTGCGGCCGGCACCATCAACAAGCTGGGCACCCCGGCCCAGATGCAGCGCTGGAGCCTCGACCTCATGACGCTCGACAAGATCGGAGCGTGGGCCATCACTGAACCGGACTCCGGATCGGACGCGCTCGGCGGCATGCGCACTAGCGCCGTGCGTGACGGTGACGAATACGTGCTGAACGGTCAGAAGACGTGGATCACCAATGGGCCCTACGCCGACACCATCGTGCTCTACGCCAAACTCGACGACGGCAGCGGCGACGAGCTGCGCAACCGCAGGGTGCTCACGTTCGTCCTCGACAAGGGAATGCCCGGACTCGACCAGGCCCGGCCGATGCGCAAGATGGGCCAGCACGCCTCGCCGACCGGCGAAGTGTTCCTGAGCGACGTGCGCGTGGGTCGCGATCGACTGCTCGGCGAAACCGAAGTGCCCCTGGGCGGTGGACGACAGAGCGCCAAGGATAACTTCGTCACCGAACGCGCTGGGGTCGCGGCGATGTCGCTCGGCGTGATCGAAGAGTGTCTGAAACTGTGCATTGACTACGCGCGGCACCGTACGCTCTGGAACAAGCCGATCGGCGACTTCCAACTGATCCAGTTGAAGCTGGCGCACATGGAAATCGCGCGAATCAACGTGCGCAACATGGTCTTCGCCCACATTGAACGCTCGCTCGACGGCGTGGTGCCGACGCTGGCCGAGGCCTCGGCCATGAAGCTCTACGCCGCGCAGTCCGCCTGCCTGGTCGCCGATGACGCCATCCAAATCTTCGGTGGCAACGGCTACATCGCCGAGTACCGCGTCGAGCAACTACTTCGTGACGCTCGGGTGCTGCGCATCTACGCCGGCACCGACGAGATGCAGGTGGTCGCAATTGCCAAGGACCTGCTTCGTTCGTAGCTGCAACCGCGGCGCGTGCGCAACCACCAGAATCCCGTCGGGGTGACGAGCGGCACCGCCGCCACGATGATTCACGCTGCGGGCAACACCTCGCCCTTCTGCACGTCGAGCACGGTCGTCAATGTCGGCGCGGCCCCTATCCGGCTAGTAGCGAGAATCACGGGCACGTTCCACTCGCTCACGCACCTTCAGTGAGTTCGGGAACGAGAAAACGGTGACTCGACTTGCTAGACCAGGTCGGGCGAGGTCTCCATGCCGGCGCGCCAGACGGAGCGGGCAATGATCTTGGAGGTGTCGGCGCGGTCACGGTACTTGAGCGCGATATCGCGAGCCTCTTCCAGCAGGCCCTCGGACAGCACCGTCGGGTTGAGTCCCAGCTCCGAAAATTTGTCGCGCGCGACGTTAAGTTCGTTCTCGACGGCCTCGCGGCGCGGGTTGGGCAGGTTCGCGATCTTGGCGTCCATCAGCTTGGCGATGAGCTCGGCCAAATCGCGCACCCGGTAGGTCTCGGTCACCTGATTAAAGACCTTGACCTTGTCGCCGCGCTTCGGCGGATTCTCGAGCGCGATCTGCACGCAACGCACGGTGTCACGAATGTGAATGAAGGCGCGCGTCTGGCCCCCCGTGCCGTGCACGGTCAGCGGGTGGCCAATGGCCGCCTGCATCAAGAAACGGTTGAGCACGGTCCCGTAGTCGCCGTCGTAATCGAAGCGATTGATGAGGCGCTCGTCCAGGGACGTCTGGGGTGTCTGGGTGCCCCAGACAATGCCCTGGTGCAGGTCGGTGATACGAAGTTGATCATTGACCGCGTAAAAGGAGAACAGCAGTTGGTCGAGGGTCTTGGTGAGGTGGTAGACGGAACCGGGATTCGCGGGGTGCAGAATCTCTCGATCGATGTCACCGTCGGGCGTAGGAACCTTCACCGTGAGGTAGCCCTCGGGAATGGGCGCCGAACCGGACCAGCCGTATCCGTAGACGCCCATGGTGCCCAAGTGCACCAGCGCGATGTCCAGCCCGCTCGAGACGATTGCCACCAGCACGTTGTGCGTGGCGCGCACGTTGTTGTCCACCGTGTAGCGCTTGGCGATGGTGTTGCGCATTGAATAGGGGGCCGCGCGCTGCTCGCCAAAGTGGACGATAGCGTCGGGGCTGAGCTCGCGCAACAGGCGTTCGAAACGCTCGTACTCTTCGGCCAGGTCGAGGTTGACGAAGCCAATGTCTTTGCCGGTCAGTTCTTTCCACACGCGCAGGCGTTCGCCCATCGGCCGGATCGGAGTGAGCGACTCGACTTCCAACTCCAGGTCGATCTCGCGTCGGCTGAGGTTGTCAACAATGGTGACGTCGTGGCCCGCGTCAGAGAGGTGCAGTGCGGTGGGCCAGCCACAAAATCCGTCGCCGCCAAGTACCAGTACCTTCATATCGCTCCTTCGAAAAACTGCATCGTTGCAGTTTCGTAACCTGAAAACCTTACCAGCCCCCTTTTGGCGGACTATTCGCTGCGCAACGGTTTGGGCACATTCACGTCTCATCCGAGCGCCGGCGCATCGACGATTTCAGCCTGCGCACCTCGCACGATGCGTCAATGCGCGCAGAATCCGCGCGGCGGTCAGAGCGAACTGCGAATGACCGGTCGGGTCCGGTCGACTTGGGGCTTCGCGTATCGCAGATGTAGCGCAATGGCCCCGCTCAAAAGAGCCGCGTAAAAACACCACAATGACGTAAAGCCGCTCGCGCACAACAGGACCAGCACGATGACCGCGGCCAGATTGGCGACGCCGAACCAAACAACGGCCCGGAATCCCGACACCAGCAGCGGTCCGCAGGTGGAAACGATGTAAAAGCCGATGATGGCAATGCCATGATGCAGCCCGATCGAATAGACCAAGTGGTACGTACCGAGGTGCACACTGGGATGACCAACCAGCATTGCCTCCAGCAACACCGCTGACACCGCCGCCCCCACGACGGCGAACGGTACGATCCGCATTCGGCGCAGACCTGGCGGCTCCACAAAGAAGAACATCGCGGGCACCAAGGTTGGCAACACGACCAGCGCGAAGACAAGATAGATCCACATCGCTGGGTGGCCCCACGCGCTCGACACGTGACCCTGCAGCCACCACCACACGAATGTTTCGTCAATCTGATGTAAACCCAGCACCACCGGCAGTGCCGCGATGGCAATGTACTCCGGTCTGCCCCGCACGTGCAGGCAGGCGTCGATGCCGATCGCGACCACGACGCTTCCGCCGACGAGATCGCCTGTTGGAGAAAAGCACATGATCGTCCTCTGGTGGTTTGCCTCGCCCATTCAGCCCGGCGCCAAATATTGCGTGATCCCAAGGGTGCACTCGAGAACTTGGCTCAACCTTAGGGCGGGGGCGGGCCGTGTGTTCGTGGTTGATCAAAGCGCACGAATGTAAAAGACGTGGACTTGATGTACTCCGCATTCCCGCGTCATTTCAAGAATCGTCTTTACAAACAGTTCATCCAGTTGTCCCGAGCCACAAGGGCAGTGGCACGGGACAACTGGATGAACGCTTATCGAGCGGAGACTACGTTACCGACGAAAGTGTCCGTGGTCGGAATGTCCGCGCCCGCCAAAACCTTGGTTCTGCGAACCCTGGTTTTGCGAACCTTGGTGGCCGGAACTACGGGTGTTGAAGTTATGACGACCGTCGGCATTGTGTCCGCCATTGTGTGAGCCACAAAATTTCCCGATTGTCACGCTGGTTGCGTCAAGGGTCGTCGTGGTGGCACCAATCGTGCCTTGCGCGCTGACCAAGTCGCCAACCATGACGTCGGCCAGAGCGGCCGTGGCGCCATCCTTGGAGTAGGTCGTGGACGTACCGACCACGATCGTCTGAGTCACACCCTTATGACCGGTAATGGTGATCGTGCCACTGCCCGTCGCGGTGACCACACCACCGAACCTCGCCAGCTCAATCTTGATGCTGGTCGCGGTCGTCATAGCGCTCGACGAGACTTCAATGTCGGCAAAGTCACCGACGACCAGGTCCGTGGCGGGCACCGTGGCACCATCCTCACTGAACGTGGTGGTCCCGGTGATCATGAACGTGCTGGGCGTGCCGTCGTGAGCCATTACCGTGACCGAAGTCAACGTGACCGCGGTGACGACGCCACCGAGACCGTTGTCCCAATGAGCCTTACTGGCAAATCCATCGTGACCGAATTGGTGTGAACCGTTAGATGAAGCCGAAGCGACGCTCACTGCGCTCGCCGCGAGGCCCATGCTGATGGCCGCGGCCGCCGTGACGCGACCTACCGTCTTTGTCTTGATCTTGTTCATACCTATTCCCTTCATTGCCTTCGTCCAAGTTGGTCTCGAACACTTTCCAGTCTCACGACAGAATCTGTGAAAATGCTGTGAAAGGACGGTGCAGAGCTCCTGTTCGCACACAACTCTAAGAAAACTCTTGTAATTCCTGGCTTTTGAAAGGCTGCTGAAGGCGCAACGGCCAACGTCAAAAAAATAGACAGCCCATTCGGCGATACCCGTATTTTGGGGTTCAATCTTCGAAGGGTCAGTCGACCAAGGGGGGATCAGCTACTTGGTGGGCGGAACCGGTTTAGGTCCCAATGCCGTCACGGCGTTTTGCTGGGCCAAGACAGCCGCGGTGACCGCTGCGTTAAAGGCCGACAGGGCCGCGCTCTTCGCCGCCGTGTTGGATCCGGCGAGCGCATTGCCGTAGTTCTGCCAGGCGGCGGCGACCGCCTCGGCTAACGCCGCGCGGGCCGCGCTCTTCTCGGCTGGTGTAGTGGCCGCCGCGAGGGCGCTCTTGTAACGTGCTTCCGCGGCCGCGACCACCGTCTTTTGAGTCGACGGGGACGCCTTCAGGGCAACCTTGTAGTTCGTAGTGGCGCTCTGGATGGCAATCTGAAAGTTCAGGTCGATGGATTGCACTTCAGCCTTGTAGGTCTTCAGTTGAAGTTGATACGCGGCGAGCTCGCGCTTGGTCGGAGCCGCACCAGCAACACTCGCTGAACCGATGAGCAGTCCGACACTTACTAGACCAACAGTGAGGCTTCGAATGATCTTGTTTTTCATGGCGCTCTCTAGACACTTCACTTCGCGGTCGCTATGACCCCCGCTAGTAAAACTACGGCCTCTAGGTGTGAAAACTCTGTGAATGGGCAGTGCGGAGCATGTTAACTGGAAAGTTCGTTCCCCCCGGGTTCTCGCGCACCGGTACCCTTTAGAATGTGGCTCAGGCGCATAAGTCCCTCATCTTTGTCGTGGACGACGAGGAGGGCGTGCGTGACCTACTCTGCGACGCGCTGTCAATCGCCGGATTTGAGACCATGGCGGCCAAGGATGGCGAATCGGCCCTGGTGACACTGCGCACCACGAAACCCGATCTCCTTATTCTCGACGTAAACATGCCCTTTCTCAACGGATTCGAGTTATTGAGCCAAATTCGCTCCAAGGGCAATCTGACCCCCGCTTTGATGCTGAGTGCGCGGGGCGATCGAAGCGACGTTACCCAGGGACTTCGCCTCGGAGCCGACGACTACGTCACCAAACCTTTTGGACTCGAAGAACTGCTGTTGCGCGTCAACGCAATTCTGCGCCGCACGCAGTTCTTGGAGGCCGACACCGTGATTACGTGCGGGCCAGTGACCCTGGACGCAACCCAGCACGAGGTGTTCGTACACGACACGCTCATCGAACTCTCGCCGACCGAATTTCGTCTCTTGGAATATCTCATGGCCAACCAAAATCGCGTGGTGACCAAGTCTCAGATTTTGGATGACGTGTGGGGAATAGATTTCGAATCCAATACGTCCATCGTTGATACGTACATCTCCTACCTGCGACGCAAATTGCATCGTGACGACTTCGAAGGAATAACCACTGTCCGCGGCGTCGGCTATCGAATCGTGGACTCGACGAGTCGCTTGTGAGATTGCGCACCAGGTTCACCCTGGTAATGATTGTCGCCACAACGTTGATATCGCTTTTGATCGGTGGCTACGCCGTCATCGCCACTAAGAACTCCCAGCTGTCGGTGTTGGATCGCAACCTCAACGAGATCGTGCTCTCCACCAAGGGGCCGAGCAGCGACGCCATCGGCGCCGCCCTGCTCGCGGTACACCAGAACAACCTGAACGCGATTGTCGATTTCGTCGACCGCGGTATCATTTCGCAGCTCTCATTGGCGACGTTCAGAGTGCCAACGCTGCCGCGCAAGGCTCTGCTCACCGCGTCGGCCCACACGATCGAGTCATCCACGTTCGGCGGCGGCATTCGATTTCGTACCGTCTCGCTTGCGGGTGGCGACTATCTCTTCATCGCGCTCTCGACAGCGGACGTGAAGCACTCAACGCACAATCTCATACTTCGCCTCCTGCTCTTCACCCTCGCCGCTGACGTCCTGCTCGGCGGCTCGGTGCGAATCATCATCCGGCGCGACACCAAACGGATCGAGGAGCTTATTGGCCTGGCCAACGACATCGCCGACAAGCAGGAGAACGTAGCCCTACCCGAAACGAGCGGCCGCTCCGACGTCGATCAGCTCTCGAGCGCGCTCGGTCGAATGGTGGGTACCCTCAACGAGGCCGTCGTGCTCGAACGAAACATCTCGCTTCGAATGCAGCAGTTCCTGGGCGACGCCTCGCACGAACTGCGAACACCCCTCACCGTCATCCGCGGCTACACCGAGCTCTTACGAAGCGATCGCGTGCCCTCGCCGGAGGTCCAGTTACGAGCCCTCGAGCGCATGGGCGACGAAGTACAGCGAATGGAGCGGTTGGTCAGCGATCTACTGCTGCTCACGGAGTTGGGCGAGCAGCGCGTTATCCACGATGAGCGAATCGACGTGAGCGGCATCGTGCAGATCCACCTCGACGACTTTCGAACGCTGGAGCCCGATCGGACTATCGATTCCGACATTGATCAAGGGGTGAGTGTCGTGGGATCAAGGAGTCGAGTGGAGCGATTGCTGCAGAACCTCTTTTCCAATATTCGCCGTCACACACCCGCGAACGCGTCGGTGCGGGTGATCTTGCACGAGCAGGGTGACGTGATGGAACTGTGGATTGAAGACGGCGGACCGGGACTGCCGGCCGCGGCCTACGAAAGCGGGCCCCAGGGATTCATGCGCTTCGATAGTTCGCGATCGCGCGAGTCGGGCGGATCGGGACTGGGCATGAGCATCATTGCGGCGGTGGTCAAGGATCTCAACGGAGCGATCATTTTTCGACCGAGCGATCTAGGCGGACTGGCGGTCTGCGTGCGTCTACCGGCCACGCCACTAGAACGGCTCGACGGCTGAACGGAACTGGTTCCTTCGAAGCCCTTGTTACTTCAATGGCACCGTGAAAGCCACCAACTCCGGATGATTGTCCGTGCCTTTGTATTTTGGGCCGGCCGCCGGGATGAGTACGGTACTGCCCGCAATGGCGATGGGCGAGTTCGTTGTGTTTGCCAGTTTGTGCTTAAAGACAATCGCTCCGGTGCTGCGGTTGAGGGCAACCAATTCGCCCTGTAAGAGCGTGGTGAAGACCAGATCATTAGAAACCGTGGCCGCACCGAGCGGGAGTCCGTTCAATTTCGTATCCCATTCCACCTTGCCCGTGGTCAAGTTGAGTGCCTCGATTTCGCCGGAGAACTCTTTGCCGGGCTTGCCCAGCACTTGGCTCAAACTTGTGTACGTAAAAGCGAAGTCGTTGGTCACGACGTAGACCATGTTGCCGGCGAGGGCCATATTGGTCAGGATGCCGCCGACTGATCCGGGCAGATACGTGATGGGCAGCTTCAGCTTCTTGTGCTCCAGGGCATTGAACGAGTCGTTGTCGTGGCCATTGTGTTTGCCCACGGCGGTCTTCCAGATCAGCTGACCCGTCGTAGCGTTCATTTCGTAGACGTAGCCCATCTTGCCACCGCCAAGCACTACCGGTGCCCCGTTCACGCTCGCCGAAATCGGCGACGCCTGCATGTCGTAGTCCTTGAAGTCATTCGTAACTCCTTGGTAGTACCAGTTCAGTTTTCCGGTCGCCGCATTGAGATTCACCTCGCTGTCGTTATAGAGCAGTTTGGCGGGAGTAGAGATCGCCGAGCCGATTGTCTGATAGGGATTACCGGTGCCGAAGGTCACGGTTCCGTCACTGCTCACCAGGGGTGTCTCCCACGCGCCGCCGGCGCCAAGACCGAGGGATTGAACTCCTTTACTGGCGTGAAGTACGGTGTTGAACTTCCAGAGCAACGTCCCGGTTGACGCATTCAACGCCAGCAACACCCCGCCGTGCAATCCCGGGCCATACTGACTCGCGAGATAGACCCGCCCGTTGGCGACTTGGGGTTGAATGCCAAAAGTTCCCTGACCCTTCTTGAGGAGAGTCTTGTTGACCCAGATCTTCTTGCCGGTGTTGGCGAGAAGCGCAAAAACCGAACTCGGCGAAGCGCCGTAGACCACGCCGTCAACGACCGCAACCCCGTTCGGCCCCGGACCACTCTTTTCTGGCTTGTGCAAGAGGTAGGTCCACTTGAGCTTTCCCGTCGCTAAGTCCAGCGCGAACACGTCCGAACTGAGGTCCTGGATATAAACGACGCCGTTCTGCACGATCGGCGCGGCAGCTAGGGACCCGGATTCGCCCACGTTTTTGGCCTCCCTCCCCTTTAGTTCGAACGTCCAGGCCGGTTTTAACTGGGATACGTTTTGCAACGAAATCGTCGATCCCGGAGCGTTGCGGGTGTTCGCCAAATCGCCGTTGGGGTACGGCCACGACCCGGACGTGTTGGCTGCGGCCACTCTATTGAGGCCGCCGGAACCGGCCAGCAAACTCAGCGTGAAGAAGAGGACCGCGCCTAGACGTGTCCCTAGGGCGAAGGTTGATTTCACTGAATTCCCATCTCAAATTCGTTTACCCACGTCACGCACCGTGCCGTCCGAATTTCGTCGCAATAACCGATCTCGGCGAGACCCACGACGTGTTCAATTATCGCGTCACATTGACTTGGAGTGAACCAAGGATCCATCAAAGAGAATCCTCCTCATTCGTTACGAGAAGAGCAGTTAGTCCGATTTTATGCACGAGCAGCCGATGAAGGCAGTTGCGGGGACGCCATGACGAAGGCGCTACGGGTCCCGGCGCCCGGCCCTAGGCGAGTGGCGAGCATAAAACGGTCACATCACGCAGAATCTTCAATTCCTGCAATCAACGAGTTGGTGACGGGCGAAGTCGAACTCCCTATCATTGCACTCACTCGACGTTTAACAGCGAAGGAAATCTTTTCCATGGGCCGACTCACGAACTGGCGCGAACCATCACAATGGTGGGGTTAACTGATAAGGCCTTCTCAAATGCCGCACCGCCAATCGACCGCATCGAGGTTCGAATCCCACAACGCCGACTCGCGACACTTGGGATAGTTGATCGGGACAGCCGAAGTCAGATACCTGTGTGGCCCAATTGAAACTGGTCCACTTCCCCCGTAAGAGACCTATCAATTAGGTAGGCCCCTGACGGAGGGCGCCTACGAGCAGTTAAGCGGCACGCCAATGGGGATCTTTGGCAAATTGCAGAATCATTGCGTCCGGGCATGCAAGACGTACGCCACTTGTATTGATCAAATCTCCATGCCGAAGTCACTGAGATCCTTCTTATTTAATCGTTCGAATACCTGGCGCAGAATCGCCAGCGCGGCGCGATCTCTCTCGCGTGCAGTTGCTTCCTTGGAACTTATGACAGTGACGAGGGCGACCTTGAAACTCGGCGGTCACTTTGTACCTATCCATCACCACGAGTAGCCACGATGTTAAACATTGCAACGTGGCCGATCACGACAAAGACTCAGGTTCCGACACGCCCAACGGAGTTGAGCGAAGAAGAGGCGATCGCCGAGGTCGCGGCGATCGGCGCAAGAAGGACATAGGGCCGCAGGGTGACACTGAGCGACGAAGAGGCGATCGCCGAAAGGACGAACGACGGAAGAATTAGGGATCGGTCATCTCTTATTTCCAGACTGCTCCGAGAGGATCTAGGACTCAACACTGACAGTGAAGATTCGAATTCGAATCCTCACAAGCTAGATAAGACCTAAACCTTCAGCAGCCCCGTGGGGTTCAATCTTTTCTCATCGCTTCTTTCATTGGTTATTGAAAGATAGTTTTTGAATCTTTGGGAAAACTCGTGCTTGTCGTTACGTGGAAGATCGTCGATATCGAAGTGAGTTATCGTTGAACCGCAAGTATTCGCCTCATTGATGATCGTCTCAGTATGTGCGCCATTCGAAAACTTAATATCGGAGAAGCGAATAGAAAGTCGCGACAGCGGCTTCTGCAGTCTGCTAGACGATTGGCGACGTCCCGATGAATCGAGACTCGTTAGCCTGCAAAAATACCTTTCCGTGAGCGTCTCGTTGACACAATGACCCAACGCCTCGCCTTGACGTCACGCGCGCCGCGAATCCTAGGAAAAGTCGAATATCGGCAAGCGTCGATACATCAACTAGGACGAGGACAGATGGGGGGCCTCTGGTTGGCGTCAACGTCTGCGTCAGGATGCGAGTCTGGGATACGCCCACGGCCCGCATCATTATCGTGACTGGGCGGAAGCGTCGTGCTCGACACGCCCTTGGCGGGAGTCAGCCCCAAGGAACCAGACGACGCGTTCAGTCTCGACGTGCCCGACCCAGTGGGGCACGCCGACTTAGCCCCGACGACAGAACAGCCCGCCATTGACAAAGAAACGATGAAGAGCATCGCGACGGCGGTGCTCACGGCTCGACAATGATTCCTGCTGAGATGGATTGCCATAACTTCCCTCGCTCGAAGGCTAATAAGAAGCTGCTCGCACTTCCTCACTTGGTCTCGTTCCACTGTAGTTCTGGCCCGTGAAGCAGCGATCTCCAAGCTCAGCACATGACCATCGGTGTGGCCAGTTACACCTACATTCAAGACACTGAGGTTCAAAGTACTGGTGGCAATACATAAGGGCGACTCACACACGTACGCATTGGTTATCACCAGCGCGAAGCATGATCGTTTCTACATTGTCGACGATCACATCCGCGTTGATGACGAAGAAAGGGTGGTCTTCTACGGCATAAAGATCAATCACACGAACAACCAACAAACGCCTTGCCAAACCGAACGAAAAGTAGACTCCGGGGGGTTCATTTGTCCACGATGTCTCGCGACATCGCAATCGTGCGGCTGGAGGGATTCGAACCCCCGACCCTCGGTTCCGTAGACCGATGCTCTAATCCGCTGAGCTACAGCCGCATTGTTGCTGGCCAACCATCGTAGCCGACCGCAGTTCTCTTTAACCAAGTCTCGCTCAGTACCATGCGTTCATGACCAGAACATTCAATGAGACGATGCCTGAATTAATGCAGCGCACGTACGCGCCCATGGTCGACATTCGCCGTGACCTGCACGCGCACCCCGAACTCTCCTTTGAGGAGCGACGCACGACCCAAGTTGTTCGAGATCGACTGAGCGAACTGGGCTGGGAACTCGCGACGTGTCCCACTGCGACTGGCGCCGTCGCCGTCTTGCGCGGCGCGAAGCCGGGAAACCGAGTCATGATCCGCGCGGACATTGACGGGCTGCCCGTCACTGAAGAGCGAGATCTTTCCTACGCGTCGCTCAACGAAGGCGTCATGCACGCCTGCGGTCACGACGTGCATACGGCCTCGCTGCTGGGGGTGGCCGACCTCCTGGGCCGTTACCGTGACGAGTTGGCCGGCGAATACACCCTCCTCTTTCAACCGGCCGAGGAGAGCCTGGGTGGTGCGCTCGCGATGATCGCGGGCGGCGTGTTAGAAAGCCATCCCGCTGACTTCGTGATCGGCGCCCACGTCACGTCAATGCTTCCGCTGGGCTTCGTGGCCACTCGAGCGGGCGTGTTGATGAGTCAGGCCAACGCCCTGCTCGTCGAGATTGAGGGCAAGGGCGGTCACGGCGCCATGGCGACCGTCGACGGCAACGTGGTCCTGGCCGTGAGCGCTCTCGCTCCCCGGCTGAGCGAAGTTGCATCGGGGCTGGAGTTCGAAGGCGGAACGTGCGCCTGCTCGGCCGGCGTCATTCACGCCGGCACCGCCAACAACGTGGTGCCCCGGCGCGCGCAGTTGCGCGGCACCCTGCGCACCTTTACGCCCGATCAACTCGCGCTCTGCCTGAGCCGTCTCGAAACCATCCTGAAAGAAATCGAAGATTCCTTTGGGGTGACCTGTACGCTCTCGCTGCACGACGGAACGCCCGCCGTCG
>PLXU01000089.1 GCA_003151555.1 Acidimicrobiaceae bacterium
GCGACGTCCTGCAGGCCGACGGCGGAACCCGCACGGCCGCCATCTGTGGGGGCTACGTTGCCCTGCACGACGCCATTACGCGACTGGTCCAATCAGGTGAGCTCAAGGAACACGCCTTGAGCGATCTGGTCGCCGCGGTGTCGGTGGGGATCGTCGACGGCGTGGTCATGCTGGACTTGCCCTACGAAGAAGACTCGCGGGCCGGCACTGACATGAACGTCGTGATGACCGGTTCGGGGCGATTCGTCGAGGTTCAGGGCACCGCCGAGCAGGAGGCCTTCACCCGCGCGGAGTTGGATGCCCTGCTCGACCTCGCCGCGGCCGGAATAATGCAGATCCACGACGCGCAACGCGTCGTGTTGGCAACGGCGCCCTCGCGTCGCTCCTAATGGTCCGGTTCGTCCTGGCGACGGCCAACGTGCACAAGGGCAACGAGATGCGCGCCATCCTGGGCCCGCTGGGCATTGAACTCGGGGACCGACCTCACGGCGCGGCCGAGGTCGATGAGACCGAGGACACGCTCGAGGGCAACGCCCTCTTGAAGGCCCGTGCCCTGAGTCAGACGACCGGCCTGGCGGCCATTGCGGATGACACCGGTCTCTTCGTCGACGCGCTCGGTGGCCAACCGGGCGTCAGAAGCGCCCGCTACGCCGGTGAACGGGCCAGTTACGAGGACAACGTCGTCAAACTCTTGGCCGAATTGGCACAGACGCCAGAGCCACGTACGGCCCGTTTTCGTACGGTGATCGCGGTGGCCTATCCCGAGGGCGAATCGTTCAGCGTTGCGGGGGAGCTGGAGGGTACCATCGCCGTGAGTGCTAGGGGGGCGGGGGGATTTGGTTACGACCCAGTTTTTGAACTGCGCGGCGTCGACCGAAGAACGTTGGCCGAACTTTCCGAGAATGAAAAGAACGTGGTGTCGCATCGCGCCCGCGCCCTGCGCGCGCTCGTCGAAGAACTTGCTTCTCGATAGGTTCGTTCACGCAACGTTCACCTTTAGGCTGGAAAAGTGACCAGCCGAGAGCTTGCGATGTTTCCCTTGGGCATGGTTGTCTTTCCACATCAGCAGTTGGGTTTGTACGTCTTCGAAGACCGCTACCAGAAACTGCTGGCTGACCTCGGCCCGGAACGGCGCTTTGGTACCTGTTTGATTGCTCGAGGGTCCGAAGTGGGTGGGGGTGACGAACGTCTTTCGATTGGCACCGTCGTCGAGGTCCTGGCCGCCCAGCCTTTTGCCGATGGGCGCACGTTGATCCTTATCGAAGGGGTGCACTGCTGTGAGGTCACGACGTGGCTGGAGGACGCGCCGTACCCGCGAGCCATGGTGCGTGAGCGGCACTGCGTTGATTGCGGCATTGAGCCGGCCCTGCTAAAGATGACGGAATCGACGGTGCGCGCCCTGCGCGCCCTACAGAGCGAGGTCAACGCCGACGAGTGCATCCAGTCCAATTGCGCCATGGACGCGGACTCTAAGGTGCGCAGCTGGCAGCTCTGCTCGATGACGCCGATGTCGACCCTCGATCAGTTCAAGGTGCTGGGCCTCGGTGACCCCAACGACCGCCTGCGACTTCTCGCGGAGATTTGTTGCGAGCGTTACGGCGACTACCAGCGGATGCTGGCCATCGACTCGTCGCACCACACGTTGAACTAACGCAACTCGATCAGGTCAACGACGAAGATTAATGTCTCTCCGGGCGCGATGACGCCACCGGCTCCGCGTTCACCGTACCCGAGGTGGGCGGGAATGACGAGACGGCGTCGACCGCCGATCCTCATACCAACGACACCGCGATCCCATCCGGCGATCACGTGGCCGGCCCCGAGGGGGAACGAGAACGCGTCACCGCGATTCCACGACGCGTCGAATTCTTCGCCGTTGGACGCCGCGACTCCGACGTAGTGGACCACGGCCGTTTGACCGGGACGGGCCTCGTCACCTTCGCCGATGATGATCTCTTCGACTTCGAGGTCGTCGGGCGCGGGGCCGAGGTGTGGTGCAATGAATGGCTTGTCTGACATGGCAGGAGAGTGTAGCGGACGTCTCGCGAGGCTTTGCGATGGCCAATCCCGATTGCGACCATTCGAGCGACGCGGTGACGTGGCGCCTCGACGTACGTCAGTGTTGCCGTCAGCAGCTGGGCACGAGGAACCAAAAGGTCGAGGTCCTCGTGTTTCGAGGGCGATCGTCTAGCGGCGCTGGCGTCCTCCGCCCACGACGCGCACGTTGCGCGCTTCGCGGCCCTTGGGTCCCGTTGACTCTTCGAACGTGATCGTCTGACCCTGGCTCAGTGATTTGAATCCGTCACCCTGGATGCTCGAGAAGTGGATGAAGAGATCGTCGCCCTTGTCGTCGCTGGCGAAGCCGAAGCCTTTGGAATCATTGAAAAAACTGACGACTGCTTCCTTATCCTTCTGACCACCACGCGGTGCGGCGGTGCGGTCGCTAAAGCGAGGTGCTTGGCGATCGCTGGGGCGCTCTGGACGGGGCGCACGCTCGGTGAAGCCTCTTTCGCCTCGGGGTTCACGTTCTACGAAGCCGCGGTCGCTGCGAGGTGCGCGCTCAGCGCTCGCGCCGCGCGGCGCGAAGGGTCGGTCACTGCGCACACGGTCGTCGGCACCGCGAGTTGGTCGAGCAGCGCGGTCAGCGAAATTGCGGACGTTGCGGGCCGGGCGCTCAGCGCGATCGAACGACGCACGTTCGCGCGGCTCGCGGCGCTCGAAGTTACGCGGTCCGCGTTCGTGGTCGCGCGACGATGGCCGTTCGGAGCGGCCCTTGCTACCACGGTCGTCGAGCCGTTCTGACGCAATGACGTCATCCACAAAGCCCAGTCGGATGGCGGGTGCGTCGTCGCGAGTCTCCAGGGACTGGGCAATGCCGAGTGCCTTTTGCAGGCGCTTGACCTGGCCAATGACGTCTTCGCCGACGAGTGAGATGACGGCCCCGGTCGCACCGGCACGGCCAGTACGGCCCGAACGGTGCAGGTAGTCATTGGCCTGCGCGGGCGGATCGTAGTGCACGACTACCGGTAAGAGTTCAATGTGAATGCCACGGGCGGCGACGTCGGTTGCGACGAGGACTCGAACCTGCCCGTTCTTGACGCTGCGCAAAGCGCGCTCACGCTGGGCCTGGGTGCGGTCGCCGTGCAGCGCCACGGCGGAGATGCCGCGCTCTTCGAGTTGACGCGCGAGGCGGTCGGCCCCGTGCTTGGTGCGCGTGAAGATGATGGCGCGCTCGTACTCCTCGACGATGTCCGCGGTGATTTGGGGACGCTGATCGCGCGGCACCCGCCAGAAGAAGTGGTCCACGTCGTTGGGGGCTTCGTCGCCCACCACGTCGTGAATCGCGGCGTCGTGGGTGAACTCTTTGATGAGCGACTTGATGTCGGGTGCCATGGTGGCGGAGAAGAGCATCACGTGGCGATCGCGCGCCGTGGCACCGATGATGCGACGAACGGCGGGCAGGAAGCCCATGTCGGCCATGCGGTCGGCTTCGTCGACTACCACCGTGGTCGTGGACGAAAGGTCAAGGGCGCCCTGTTCGAGCATGTCCTCNNAGTCGACCGGGACAGGCCACCACGACGTCGACGCCGAAGTTGAGGGCCTTGCGCGCGACGCTGTAGGAGGTGCCACCGTAGATGCAGATGACCCGGCGACCACGGTCGTCGGTCAGTTGGGCCAACTCCTTTTGGACTTGGGCGGCCAGTTCACGGGTGGGCACCAGCACCAGCGCGACGGGCTTGCGCGGGCGGGCCTTGGTGAGACGAGCCATGAGCGGCAGGCCGAAGGCCAGGGTCTTACCCGAACCGGTGATGGCCTTTCCCACGACGTCGCGGCCGGCGAGCGCGTCGGGGATAGCGGCCTCCTGGATGGGGAAGGCTTCAGTGATACCACGTGCCGCGAGGCGTTCTACGAGGTTCGATGGCACGCCGAGGTCGGCGAAGGGCACAGACATATGACTCCTACGAGTTGAGATGAGCCCAACTCGATATGTCACAGTCGAATCGGNNCAATTCCGCCACGCCCGCAAGAGTCCTCATTCTACGTGCTCTGGCGAAGAGTTCACGGTCTCGCACGTTAGATTGGTCGCATGAATAACTACTCCAGAGCCGAAGGATACGGCCCAAATGATCTAGCCCAGCGACTCATACGTGAGCGCATTGTCTTCTTGGGCACTGAAGTGGACCAGGACTCCGCCAACCGAATCTGCGCCGAACTCTTGCTGCTCGAAGCGGAGGACCCGGACAAGGACATCAGCCTGTACATCAACTCGCCCGGCGGCATTGTCTTCAGCGGACTCGCTATTTACGACACGATGCAGTACGTCAACTGCGATATCCGAACCATCTGTCTGGGCATCGCCGCCTCTATGGGTCAGTTCCTGTTGTGCGCGGGAACCCCGGGCAAACGGTTCTCGCTGCCCCACAGCCGTATCTTGATGCACCAGCCTTCCATGGGGGGCATGCAGGGTCAGGCGTCGGACATCGCGATCCAGGCCGAACAGATTGGTTACTCCAAGAACGTGCTGGCCGAACGCATTGCCTTTCACACCGGTCAGACGGTGGAGCGAATCGAAGCTGACTCGGACCGCGACCGCTGGTTCACCGCGCAAGAGGCGCTGGAGTACGGCTTCATTGATGCGGTAATCGATCGTTCGGCGATTCGTCAAGGGGTCTAGTGGATAACGCCACGTCGGCGGGGGTCCCGCGGCGCCCAATTGAGGACGCCCCCGTGCGTGTGTTGAGCGCCAGACCCAATCTCTTGACCCGGCTGCGCAACCTCGCTACTCGACGTGAATTGCTGACCAGTCTGATCACGTCGGACATCCGAATCAAGTACAAGAGTTCGGTGCTGGGCATCTTCTGGTCCATGCTCGCGCCCGCGATGACCCTCGGCATCTACTTCCTGGTCTTTTCGGTCTTCCTCAAGAACGGCATTCCCAACTTCTTCATTTATCTCTTTTCGGGCCTGGTGGTCTGGAACCTGTTCCAAACGGCCATTAATACCGCCACCGGCGTCATCGTCGACCGGGCCTCGTTGGTCAAGAAAGTCTCCTTCCCGCGCGAGATTCTGGCCTTGGCCAACGTCGGGGCATCGGTGGTGTACTTCTTCATCCAGCTCGGCGTGCTGGCGCTGGTCCTGCTGATCGTGGGCCACGCCCCGGCCTGGAACTACATGTGGATACTGCCCATCTCGTTCGCCGCGCTCTACTTTTTCACCGCGTCGGTGGCCATGGTGACGTCCGCGCTCAACGTCTACCTGCGCGACATCAAGCACTTAATGGAAGTGATGTTGATGCTGTGGTTCTACCTCACACCGATTGTCTACAGCTACGAAAACACGATCTCGTTGAAGCTCCACCGTCACGGCATCGCCCTGCTCTACTTCTTGAACCCCGTCACCCTGATCGTGCTGACCTTTCAGCGCGTGTTCTACGTCGCCACCCACGTCGTTTCCACCGTGGCCCCTCACCCGACGCTGCAGATCCTGCCCACCTGGTCGGTGTCGCATTTTTTCTTCCTCAATGTGGCCCTGCTCGGCGTGATGGTGGTGCTGTTCTTGGTGTCGCTGACCATCTTTGGTCGCCTCGAGGGAAACTTTGAGTCAGAGCTCTAATGACCACGGTCATTGAAGTCAGCAACATCTCCAAGCAGTTCAAGATCCACCACGAGCGCCATAAGTCCCTCAAGGAGCGGCTCCTGCACCCTAAGTCCGGCACCACGGAACTCTTCAGCGCGCTCGTCGACATCGACTTTACGATCTCGGACAACGAGACGGTGGGCATCGTCGGCCCAAACGGCTCAGGCAAGTCGACGTTGCTCAAGTGCATCTGCGGCGTCTTGCAACCAACCACGGGCGAGATTCGCCTGCGCGGAAGCCTGGCGGCACTGTTGGAGTTGGGCGCCGGCTTTCAGCACGAGCTCTCGGGCCGCGACAACGTCTATCTCTACGGCGCGATGCTGGGCTTTTCGCGCAAGATGATCGACAGCATCTTCGACGACATCGTGGCCTTCAGCGAACTCGACCAGTTCATCGACACGCAGGTGAAGTTCTANNTCGAGCGGCATGTACGTGCGCCTCGCCTTCGCGGTGGCCGTCAACGTCGACCCCGACATTTTGGTGGTCGATGAGGTCTTGGCAGTGGGCGACGAGCGCTTTCAGGCCAAGTGTCTCGACCGCATCCGCCGTTTCCAAGAAGAGGGCCGCTCCATCCTGCTCGTCACCCACCAGGCCGATCAAGTGCGGGCCGTCTGCGACCGGGCCCTGGTGCTCGACGCCGGTCATCTCATCGCCGACGGCCCGGTGCAGGAGTCGCTGCGCATCTTTCGTGAGCACCTGCTGGACGACGCGATCGAGCACGACCGAGCCGGGGTGAAGTCCAATGTCTCGATCGACACGATCACGACGCCGTCGGGCTCCTTTGACGTGCGCAGCGGAGCTGGCCTGCACTTCGACGTGAACATCACGTCCGAGACCGCCTACAGCGGGAACTTCGTGCTCGAGATCTTTACGCGCAGCGGACTACTGGTCAGCCGCAGCGACGCCCAGGGTTCCCCGGTCAACCTGCGCCCGGGTGCGAACCAAGTGGGAGTGGACCTGGCCCAGATCCCGTTACTCGACGGTATTTACGACGTGAACGTGGGCATCGTGGACAGCCACGGCAATACGGTGATCGCGTGGAAGGAACAGGGCGCCACCATCCAAGTGATCTACGACGGTCGCGAGGGCGGCATCGTCGAGTTGGGCGCCCTGATTCAACAGCAGTGACGTCAGTCGGGCGCCACGCGAGGAAAGCGGCGTAAGGCGCCCAGCTTGCCCAGCCGGCCCATGTTGAAGGGGTGGGTGGCGGCGCCCAGCAGGCGCTTGTCACCGCGCGAGTTGCCGTAGGCGAAGATGACAGGCTCGCTGGCGTAGTTGCGCTGCTCGATCCACTCCGTGAGTCGGCGCAGTTTCTCGCTGCCCCGACAGTTCTTGCCCAAATAGCCCCCGGTCAACTTGTCGAGCGGATCAACGCCAAGGCGGGTGCCCAGGGCGCCGGACGCCTGCAAAACGTGGGCGACCTCGTCTACGTACATCTGGGGCGAGGCCGACACGATGACCACGTCGTGGCCCTGCTCGAGGTGCCAATTGAGTCGCGCCAATACCTGGGGTCGGCCTTCGCGGGCGAGGTGTTCGAGGGCGAATTCGCGCGAGGCGGCATCCACTTCGTGCACGTTGCGCCCGGCGAGCAGCGAGCGAAAGAGTCGTTCCTTGGCCGCGTCGGCGCGGGCGCCGCTCCGCAGCGCGCCCACGATCAGCGGCACGGCGAGGCGCAGGGCCGCTCGAAAAACGGCCGGCGAGCTGGTCAAATGGCGTAGCCATTTGAAGACGCTGCCACCTTCGGTGAGCGTGCCGTCGAGGTCGA
>PLXU01000111.1 GCA_003151555.1 Acidimicrobiaceae bacterium
TCATCCACGCACTCGTCACGCCCTGAGGACCCGCGGGGCCTTTCGACTTCAAGTACTTGTCGACGCTCGAGGAGTTGACGCCACGCACGTGCACAAATCGCCACGGCACGCTCGAGCCCCGAGCGTCGAGTCGACCGACCAACTCTTGACCGGTGAAGCAGCCCTTTTGAAACGAGATCGTGGCCGCCACGAACGATCGGCCGAAGCTGTGGGGAGTGAGGTTCAACGCGAACTCGCGTACGCCCGGCCAGTTAGCGCGGATCTGCTCGTCCAGCGTGGCGAAGGGTCCCTCGTCGACTTCTTCCACTTCGATGGTGCACTTCGTGCGAAGAAGGAACCGCTTCAATCGCTTGGTCGCGACCGCGGCGAGTTCTCTCGGCACGATCACGTCGAAGCCGTCCTCACGACGCTGCACGAAACAACTCGTCATGACGACGCTGTCGGGCTCGAGAATGAGTGCCCACGCGCCGTCCTCGGTGACGAGGGCCACATCTTGGCTGAGTTGACCTTGGAGGAAGGCCTCCGTCTCGGGGCCCCGGGCCTTCAGTACCGACCACGCCAGCGTGTGCGTAGTGGTGTCGTTACCAGTCGTGCTCATGAACTATTACAGTATGCGCCAGCGTGGTGAAACCCGCCGCGGACGAGGTGGTCACCAATGAGCATGCAGACGGAACTGAACACCATCACCTCGACCATGACTGAACTGTCGACGCGCATCACCACCCTCGTNNGCGGGGCGGGCTCTCTAAGACCCACCGGTAGTGTCTGACCATGGCTTCTCCGTGGTGGTGCGTCCTTTCGTTATCGCCACAACAGCGACTCGACGTGCTCAGCCTGCTCGATCGAACGGAGGCCCTGCTCGGGCGCGAAGCGATTGACGAGGGGCGTCGTCGCTCGGTCGTGCACGGATGGCGAGCACAGCATTGGCTCCACTATGACGAAGGCGTCTTGACCAAGTACGCGATGTCGTCGGGCGAGGAACACGCCATCGTGGAGATGTGCGGTGGCGACTACGACGTCGAGCTGCTCGCGCACCTGCTCGCGGCGCACGAAGTCGTGGACTGGTGGACTCGCGGTCCCCAGTCGTGCGAGTACGTGAAGGGCAACGTCATACGAATGTTGCAACTACTTCGCGTCAAACTGCCCGTACCCGTGGAGGACGTGCCCGAGGGTGCGCTGCTGCGCAACTTCGAGCCGCATCACGACGAAGCGGCGTGGCTCGAACAGAACAACGCCGCCTNNGGACCAAGGTCCACGAACTGCACCCCGACCGCTTCGGAGAGATTTACGTGATCTCGGTGCATCCCGACTTCCAGCGCCACCACCTCGGGCGCGTCATGGTGACTCAGGGTCTTAACGTCATTTGTCGTAAAGGCGTCGGCGATGCCGTGCTGTTCGTGGACGAATCCAACGACTCCGCCAAAAAACTCTACGACTCACTTGGTTTTCGTCTAGAACGAGAAGACCGCCTCGTGCGTTTCGTTCGCGCTTAGCCGACGCCCACGAGGTAACCCACACCGAAGGTCACAACCGAGGCGAGTCCCATGATGACGAGCGCCCGTAGCGCCGAGTAGACGACACCGCGTCTCGTAAAATGGCCAACCGCCGCACCGATCAAGATGATGGAGACGCCCGCGAGTCCCACGGACCACCACATGACGTTGCCCGAAGCGACCACGATCCAGGGAAGGAGCGGGATCAACGCGCCAACTGAGAAGAAGAGGAAGGACGAGAGCGCAGCAATCCAGGGCGAGCCGGTCGCCGAGGGATCGACGCCGAGTTCTTCACGCGTGTGCGTGCGCAGCGCCAAATCGGGATCGCGCATCAGGTCTATCGACAGTCGCTCGGCCAGTTCCTCCTCAATACCGCGATCGATGAAGATCTGGCGCAATTCCTGTTGTTCCTCCAGCGGATTATCGAGCAGCGCCTGGCGCTCCTTTTCAATCTCAGACTCCAACAGTTCCTTTTGCGCCTTCATTGACAGATATTCGCCACTGCCCATCGAGAAGCCGCCGGCGACCAGACCCGCCAGGCCGGCCAGTCGAATAACGCTGTGCCCGGGGTTCGCCCCGGCGAAGCCCAGGATGAGCGACACGTTGGTGACCAGACCGTCACTGATGCCAAAGATCGCCGCGCGAAACCATCCACCGGAGATTTGACGGTGGTGAACTTCGTAGTGCTTTACGGTCACCGCGTAATCCTACGGCCGTCCCCGTTGTCTAAAATCAACCATGGGCGAAACTAGGGTCTTAGAGGAGGTGGTTATGACCACGAAGGTAAACGGCATTGAGGATCTCACCGCGCTGGTGGGCACTCACTTGGGCTACTCCGACTATCACACGGTCAGCCAAGAGCAGGTGAACCTCTTCGCCGACGCCACCGGTGACCACCAGTGGATTCACACCGACCCCGTCAAGGCCGCCGCCGGACCCTTTGGTCAGACCATCGCGCACGGCTATCTCACGCTCTCGCTGCTGCCCGTCCTGCTCGCCACGGTCATTCGCGTCGAGGGCGTGGGCATGGGTGTCAACTACGGCACCAACAAGGTCCGCTTCACGAGCCCGGTGCTGGTGGGTGCGCAGATCCGCGCCGGCGCCAGCCTGGCCTCCGTCGAAGAGATAAAGGGCGGTGCGCAGGTGGCACTCGACGTGATTGTTGAGATGAAGGACGCGGCGAAGCCTTCGTGCGTGGCTCAAGTGGTGTACCGCTACTACCACTAAGCAATGCCCAACACCCCCCTCCCCCAAGGCGAAGAGAAGACACGTCAAGTGCGCGCCATGTTCGACGCGATTGCCTCGCGCTACGAACTGGTCAACAAGCTCATGACCTTCGGTCTCGATTCGCGCTGGCGACGACGGGCCGTGGCCGACCTGCGCCTACCCCCCTCCAGCCTGGTGCTCGACATCGCCGCCGGCACCGGCGACTTCACGCGCGAACTGACCCGTCAGGGTCATCAGGCCGTCGCCACCGACCTCAGTTTGGGCATGTTGCGCGCGGGCCGCCAATTGACCGAAGCCGTCCAGGCCGACGCGTCGTGCCTGCCCTTTCGCACGGCTAGCTTCGACGGCGTGACGTGCGGGTACGCGCTGCGAAACTTCACCGACCTCGCGGCCACCTTTGACGAGATGGCCCGGGTGACGCGCGGGGGAGGACGCCTGTCCCTGCTCGAGGTCTGCGAGCCGGCGTCCGGTCTCTGGCGAGCGGGATTTCGCCTGTGGTTTCGTCGCGTCGTTCCCTTCATTGGATCAATGGTCTCGGACCGCGCCGCCTACCACTACCTGCCCCAGTCCACGGCCTACCTGCCGGCGTCGAAGGAGATTGTTCGAATGCTCAACCACTGCGGTTTCAGCGCCGTCAATCACCGACGAGTAATGGGTGGGCTGAGCCAGCAGTTCGTGGCCACGAGGTCACGGTGAAGTTCGTCCGTGAGCAGATCGCCCCGATCGAGTGGGATCAGCTACGCACGCTGGGCGCGCGCGACGGGTGGCTGGTCGAGACCACGGACACGCTGCGCAGTGGTTTCGGCGGCGCGGTCCTCTCGATTGCCTTGGCGGGCGGGTTGGACAGCCACACCGACGCGCTGGGCGAACTACGCCAGCACGAACTGGTCGGCGTCGACGCACCGCCGGGCACGGGCATCGTGGCCTTCGGCACCTTGCCCTTTGATCGCACGGCGCCGGCCCAACTGGACGTGCCCCGTTTTGTCGTCACCCAGACCAAGGACGGCCCGGCCTGGCTCACGTCACCCGAGGGCTCGGGCGACTTTCGAGAGTCACTGCGGGCACAAGTCGCGCCCTCGCAGGCTCCCCAGAGCCTGCGTTCGTTGACGTATCAGCCCACGCCCGACGAGTACGCGCACAACGTGGCGCTGGCGGTAGAGATCCTGCGGCGCAAGGAGATCGACAAGGTGGTTCTCGCGCGCGCCGTACTCGGCTCGGTGCCCGAGCCCCTCGACGGCGCCGCGATCGCCGCGCGACTGCGACTTCGCGAACCAATCTGCACCATCTACAGCCTGCCTATGACGGGCGGACGGCGCTACGTGGGAGCCAGCCCCGAACTCCTGGTGCGCCGCGTGGGCGCCACTTTCCAGTGCAATCCCCAGGCCGGCACGATTGCCCTGCCGCCCAACGAGGCGCCCGACGACTATCAGACGTGGCTGCTCGGCAGCACGAAGAACCTGCACGAGCACGGCGTCCTCGTGGACGATCTCGTCCAACAACTCTCGCGCAGTTACGACGAGATAACGGCCGACCCCAATCCGTCGATCGTGACGCTGCGCACCATCGCGCACCTGGGCACCTGGGTGAGCGGACGTCGCCACGATGCCGCCACGGCCCCCGACGCCCTTGAACTGCTGCGCCTGCTGCACCCCACGGCCGCCGTCGGCGGCATTCCGCGTAACGACGCCTACGACTTGATCGTGCGACTCGAACGACACGACCGGGGACACTACGCCGGTCCGCTCGGCTGGCTCGACGCCAACGGCGACGGCGAGTGGTGGATCGGCATTCGCGGTGTCATCATCAACGGCACGCAGTTCGAGGCGTGGGCCGGGGCCGGAATCGTCAGCGAGTCCGATCCCATCGCCGAACGCGAGGAGACCAAGGACAAACTGGCCGTGGTGCTGTCGTCGGTCCTGGTCGACCGGGTCTAGCGATTTAGGCGCAGCAGGGGACGTTCGACCGCCCACTTGGTGACCAGCCATAGGGCCTCGAGCACGATCGCCCGGGACATCTTGGACTCGCCGTGGGCGCGGTCGGTGAAGGAGATCGGCACTTCGATGATCGAGGCGCCGTCGCGTCTCGCGCGGTGCGTCATCTCGATCTGGAAGCCGTAACCGTCGGCGGTGACGGACTGGAAGTGGATCTTCTCCAACGCGCTCTTGGAATAGACGCGAAAGCCGGACGTCGAATCGGCGACTCGAAGTCCCAACATGATCGACGCGTACTGGTTGCCGCCGCGCGAGAGTAGTCGCCGCGACAGCGACCACTTGGGAATGGTGCCGTCCTTGATGTAGCGCGAGCCAATGACCACCTCGTGGGTCGTGGCCGCCACCAACATCGCGGGCAGCGCGCGCGGATCGTGCGAGAAGTCGCAATCGATTTCGACGAAGTACTCGAAGTCGCGCTCGAGTCCCCAGGTGAACCCGGCGCGGTACGCTCCGCCGAGTCCGCTCTTGACCGACCGGCTAAGCAAATGAATCTGGCCCAACTCTTCGCTCACCTCTTGGGCCTTTAGGGCGGTGCCGTCGGGACTGGCGTCGTCAACCACCAGTACGTCTGCGTTGGGCACGACCTCACGAAGCGTGCGAAGCATCAATTCAATGTTGAGAATCTCGTTGTAGGTAGGCAGAATCACGAGAGTTCGCACCAGGGAATCCTACCGACCCATTTAGACTGGAATTTCCAGGTTCCTCCCGTTGGTGACCAGAAAGTGACACGCTTAAGCAACCCCTATGTCTGAGCCCGTGACCGAGCCCGCCCCCCGAAAACGATTCTCGATGCCACGCGAGATTCGCATCCTTCTTAGCGTGGGCAGCCTGATCTTCGTGTTCGAGTACCTCGTGCTGCCCCAGTTCCTGTCGGCGCACAAGTCGCTGCACAAGTCGCTGCACCTGCTCGCTTCGCTCAACCCCTTCGTCGTTGTGGCGGCCATCCTGTGCGAAGTGGCCGCCATCTACGCCTACGTCGAACTCACGCGCACCGTCCTATACCCGTACGCGCCGAGCCGCTACAACACGATGCGCGTCAATCTGGCCGGCCTGGCCATCAGCCACGTGGTGCCCGGCGGCACCGCGCCGGCCGGCGCGCTGGCCTACCGCTTCTACAACCAGTTCGGGGTGCCCAAGGAGACCAACGCCTTCGGGCTGGCGGCCCAGGGCGCCGGTTCGGCAGTGGTGCTCAACATCATCTTCTGGATGGCACTGGTGATCTCGATCCCCCTGCAGGGATTCAACCCGCTCTACGGCTTCGCGGCCCTGGCCGGGGTCTTCCTGCTCACGGCCTTCTTTGGGACGATCCTGCTGATCACGCGCGGCCAGCGTCACGCCGACCTCTGGCTGCGCGCCGCCGCGCGCCGCATTCCGGCCCTCAACCCCGACACGGTGTCGTCACTGCTGAGCAAGGTCGCCGCGCGCATCATGTTGCTGGTGGCCAATCGGCGAACGCTCTGGTCGGCCTTCACCTGGGCCGCCCTCAACTGGCTCTTCGACGCCGGTTGCCTGTGGGTATTCATCCTCGCCTTCGGCCACACGATCTCGCCGATAGACCTGCTGGTGGCCTACGGCCTGGCCAACATCCTGGCCGCCATTCCCATCACTCCGGGCGGACTGGGGATCATCGAGGGCGTCTTGATCACCACCCTGGTCGGCTTCGGCGTGCCGCACGCCCAGGCCATCCTGGCCATACTTAGCTACCGCCTCGTCAACTTCTGGATTCCGATCCCCGTGGGCGGCGTCGCCTACGGCAGCCTCAGGTGGGGTCGACGTAAGTTGGCTATTGCTGAGACACCAGGCGAGAGCGACTGAGCTCTAAGCGCTTGAACTCGGCTTGGGCCGCGAACTCGTTGACCGGTTGCAGGCGACGCCAGCGGCGATCGGTGCCGAGCACCCAGGTGAACATGTCGTCACGCCAGGTGATCTCGAAGGCCTCTACTAATTCGGCCTGCAGTCTCGGGTCGCCAATCGGCACGGTCACCTCAACGCGTCGGTCGAGGTTGCGCTCCATCAAGTCGGCCGAGCCAATATAGATCGAGAAGTCCTTCTCGCTGGGTCGACCAAAAATGAAGATCCTCGAGTGCTCCAAGAACTCGCCCACCAAGCTGTGCACGGTGATGTTCTCCGAGAGTCCCGCCACGCCCGGACGAAGACAGCACAGCGTGCGCACTTCCAGACGGATCTCCACGCCGGCCGCGCTGGCCTCGTAGAGGGCGTCAATCACGGTCGGATCGGTGAGGCCGTTCACCTTGATCGAGATCTTGCCGGCGGCGCCCAAGTCGCGCTGTCGACTGATGAGTTCCACGATGCGCGTCCGAGTCATGGTGGGCGACACGATGATCTTGGTGTAGTTGCCGTGGCGCGCGAAGCCGGTCAGGAAATTGAACAGCTCGCCCACGTCGTGGGTGATCTCGGGGTCGCTGGTGAGCAGGCCAAAGTCCTCGTAGTTTCGCGCGGTCTTGGAGTTGTAGTTACCGGTCGCGATATGGGCGTAGCGGGTGGTGGTCTCGCCCTCGCTGCGCACCACCAGCGCGGTCTTGGAGTGGGTCTTGAAGCCCACGATGCCGTAGACCACGTGCACGCCGGCGTCTTCTAAGGCCTTGGCCCACTCGATGTTGGCCGCCTCGTCGAATCGGGCCTTTAACTCCACCAGGGCAACCACTTGCTTGCCCCGTTCGGCAGCTCGGATGAGCGAGCCCACCACCGGCGAGTCGCCGGACGTGCGATAGAGCGTCTGCTTGATGCCCACCACCCGCGGGTCGTCGGCCGCCTGGGCAATGAACATCTCGACCGAATCAGTGAAGGATTCGTAGGGGTGGTGCAGCAAGATATCGGCCTCGCGGATGGCGGCAAAGATATCGCCCACGTGATCGCCATCGAGCAGCCGCTTGGGCGTCACCGGTGACCAGCCCTCGCCCTTTAGGTCGGGACGGTCAATGGCGTAGATGCTCCACAGGTCGTGCAGGCCCAGCGGCGCGTCGGTCACGTAGAGGTTGGAGGGATCCAGTTCGAACTGTTCGACCAGTAGGTCGAGGAAATCCTTGGACATCCCGCTCTGTATCTCGACTCGCAACGCTTCGCCGAAACGGCGCCGGCGAAGTTCGATCTCCAGGGCCACCATCAGGTCGTCCGCCTCGTCCTCGTCGAGCGCGAGGTCGGCATTTCTGGTCACGCGAAAGAGATCGGACTGGAAGATGGTCATGCCCGGAAAGAGCTGACTGAGATTGGCCATGATCAAGTCTTCGAGCATGCACCAGCGACTTTCGCTGGCCTGGAGAAACCGGGGCAACGAGCTGGGCACCTTCACGCGTGCGCTACGTTCTTCGCCCGTGGCGCCGTCGAGCACCGTCACCGCGATATTGAGCGACAGGTTCGAGATCATGGGAAAGGGGTGTCCGGGATCGACGGCCAGTGGCGTCAAGACAGGATAGACATTTTCATTGAAGTACTTCGTCAGGTGCTCGCGCTCGCCCTCGTCAAGCTCATGAAAACGCACCACCGCGATGCCGTCGCTGGCCAACTCGGGCAGCAGCACGTCGAGCACCAGACGGTCCTGTCGCTCCACCAGTGACAGGACGCGTTCGCGAATTGCCACCAGTTGCTGGCGCGGGCGAATGCCGTCGACCGAGGGCGTCTGCACGCCGGCGGCGACCTTGTCTTCGAGGCTCACCACGCGCACCTGGAAGAACTCGTCCACCATGTCCGCGAAGATGGCGACGAACTTGAAACGCTCGAGAATCGGGAGCCGCTGATCTTCGCCGAGGTCGAGCAGGCGCGATCCGAACTCCAACCTGGAAAGCTCACGACTGGAGAATCGCTCCGGTCCAAACGAGTGAAGATCTAGAGCCACGGTGCGGGTGCCATTTCCAATTCAGAGAAGTACTTTCTACAATGTTACGACTACTCTTGATTCGTGGCGAGCGATGCGGCAGTACACCAGCACCCGGCCGAACCATTGAGCCAACGCGAGGCGCGGCCCGGTCGCTCGGCCGAGCTGATGTTGATGTTCCTGGCCTGGCTGATCACGACCGCCTTCTACGTGTTGGCGTCACTGGGGGCACAGAATCACCTGCCCCCGCGCCTCGGCGTGTTCCTGACCTTCATCGTGGTGATCTCGCTCGGCATGCACCTGGCCATCCGCCGCTACGCCCCGCGCGCCTCGCAGATCCTGTTGCCGGTGGCCACACTGCTCAATGGTATTGGCTACGTGGAGATCGCGCGTTGGGACCCCGCCTTCGCTGGCTCGCAGGCCCTGTGGTTCCTCATCAGTGCCGTCGGCTTGGTGGTCACTCTCATACTCGTCAAGCACGTGCGCGACCTCGACCGCTACCGCTACCTGACCTTAAGCGCCGCCTTCGCGCTCTTGTTGATGCCCTTGATACCCCACATCGGTGACCCCGTCAACGGCGCTCGCCTCTGGGTGCAGGTGGGTCCCATCCACTTCCAACCGGTCGAATTCGCCAAGATCCTGCTGGCCTTCTTCTTCGCGTCGTACTTCGCCGCCAACCGCGAACTTCTCTCCACGCCCACCGTGCGCATCGCCCGCCGCCAGATCGTGCCACCCAAAACGCTCATACCGATTGTCTTCGCCTGGGGCTGCGCGCTGCTGATTCTGGGCGCCGAGAACGACATCGGATTCGCGCTCCTGCTCTTCGCGCTCTTCATGTCGATGCTCTGGGTCACCACCGGACTCAAGACCTACGTGGTCCTCGGCATCGGACTCTTCGCCGGCGGCGCGGTGGTGGCGGCCAACTACTTCACCCAGGTGCACTCGCGCATCAGCGGCTGGCTCGACCCGTGGTCATCCATCAATTTTGCCCACTCGTCGCAGATCGCGTACGGCTGGTTCTCGCTATCAGCCGGCGGCGTCATCGGCACCGGCCTCGGCCTCGGCCAGTCGGGCAACATCCCTTACATCACGTCAGACATGATCTTCGCGGCGATCGGTGAAGAACTCGGGTTCATTGGCATCATTCTGGTGCTCTGCCTCTTCGTGGCCTTCATTGGCGAGGGGTTCCGCATCGCGCAAAAAGCACACTCGGATTACGTGCGACTGGCGGCAGTGGCGCTCGCCGCCATCATCGGCTTCCAGGCCTTCTTCATCATGGCCGGCGTGCTGCGGATTTTGCCCTTCACCGGAATGGCGCTGCCCTTCATGGCCTACGGCGGCAGTTCGCTCTTTTCGAATTACGTCATCGTTGCGGTGCTCTTGCGCATCTCAGATGAGAACAACAATGAGGTGCGCGGCGGCGAGATACGCGCGGTGCAATTCAAGAAATAGTTCGCGGCCGGCCCCCGCGCAAGCCCGGAGTTCAGTCGTAGAAACTCTGTAGCACCTCTTCGGCGCAGAGAATCGGCGCCGCCACTGGCTGACGGATGGCCAGTATCACCCCGTCGCTCGTGCGGCAGTCCAATTGCTCGCGACCCCGGGCCGTCATCAAGTCCAGCTCGGAATAAAAGACGCCGTTCTCGTGGCGCAAGATGCGCACCGCAATAATGTCGGCCTGGAGCCGGGCGATGATCGACGTCGCGAGCTCATGGGTGCTCGGGCGCAGTCCCTCCTCGCCCACCAAGGCTTTATGCAGCGACTGGGCTTCACCCAGCGCCACGGCAATCGAGATGTTGCGGTACGGCGATTCTTCCTCCATCAAGTGAATCTGCGGCGAGGAGTCACCTAGGTCGAAACGCACGGAGCCGACCGTCATCACCCTGAACACCACGTCGTCGGCGGTCGGCTCGACGATGTCCGAAGCTTCTTCATCGCCCGTGGTCCCGGGTGCTACTTCGCTCTCGCTCATCGCCACCACCCTAATTTCCGGTGCGACGAGAGACCGACAGCACGGCCCCGCCCGCCACAAAGAAGACCAGCGCCGCCGAACCGCCGTAACTGATCAGGGGCAGCGGTATGCCGGTGACCGGCATGATGCCCATGGTCATGCCGATGTTCTCGAAGCANNCCGATAACCCACATCCGCCAGGCCACGAAGGCCAGTAACAAGATGACGAGCGACGAGCCAATGAAGCCCAGTTGCTCGCCGATGGCGGTGAAAATGAAGTCGGTGTGCTGCTCGGGCACGTAGCCGAGCACCGTCTGCATGCCCTGAAAGAGCCCCGACCCGTGAAGACCGCCGGCGCCGATGGCGCTCTTGGCGTTGTTGACTTCATAGATCAACGCCTGCAACTTCGGATTGGTCGAGCTCTGATGGAAGAAGGAGGTGAAGCGTTCCAATTGATACTTGTGCAACAAGTCCAAATACACCGCCGTCACCAAACCCACGGAACCGACCACCGCCAGGAACGTCATGAAGCGTGGCGGCACGCCGGCGATGACCATCAGCGCCGCCACGGTGATAAGTATGATGCTCGCCGTACCCAAGTCGGGCTGGGCCATGATCATCAAGAGTGGCGTCCCGCCCATCAACATCAGGCGACAGACGTCGTACATCGTGAGCCCCTCGGGTCGGCGCTGGCAGTACGTCGCGACGGCCAGGATGACGAAGATCACCGTGAACTCGCTGGGCTGAATCTGGATGATGCCCAGGCTGTACCAGCGCTGCGCGCCGAGCGCGCTCTGGCCCACGAAGAACACGCCGGCCAGGCCCAGCAGTCCAATCACGTACAGCGGCGTTGCCACACTTTCGAAGCGTCGGTAGTCAATGAGGGAAATTACGAACATGGCCGTTATGCCGATGAGGACGAACAACAGTTGACGTTCGAAGTAGTAGTGGGGATTGTAACCCGCGTCCACCAGCGCCTGGCGCGTGGCGCTGTAGATCATGACCACGCCAAAGAGTCCGAGCGCGATAAGCCCACCGGCCAGGCCCAGATCCAACGAATCCTTGCCTCGAATGCGCGTCGAAAAAGCGGCGAGCGTGTCGGTCATCGCAGCACCTCAAGTAACGCGGCGCCGTCAATACTGGTGTCGAACCACCACGTCATCTGGAGCGCTGCTTGATAGGCCAACATTCCCAGTCCATTCGTCGTGCGACAACCCGCCTCTTCGTACAGGCTACGCCACGGCGTCAACGTTGGATCGTAGGCAATATCAACGGCGATCGTCGTTGCGTGCACGCCGATGACGAGCTCGCGAGCGAGTGAGCGCGACGCCGCCGGGGTGGCGTTGACCACCAGGTCCGTGGGGCCCGGCTGGTCGAAGTGATCAAAAACGTTGTCGTATCGACTCGTCAACGAGTCGACGTTGGCCAGTGAGCGGCCCAGCACCGTCACCGACGCCACGCCCACGTGCACCAACGCGTCAACAATTCCGTGGGCCGCTCCCCCGGCGCCCAAGATCACGACACGACGGTCACGCAGTGAGATCGAGAACTCGGCCTCGAGCGCGTTGACGAAACCCCGTCCGTCGGTGTTGGCGCCGCTGATCTCACCATCTCGAGCCAGCAGCGAGTTCACCATCCCCGTGCGTTCGGCGACCACGTCGAGTGAATCGCACAGTGGTGTCGCGGCCGACTTGAGGGGCATAGTGACCGACAGCGCGTCGAAGCGTGCGCCCAAGAGGTTGCGTAACTCCAACGCGTCGTGTTCGCCCAGTTCGACACGCTCCGACGAGCCCTCGAGACCGGCGAGCGCGAGACCGGCTTCGTGCAACTGCGGCGACAGTGAGTGCGCGATGGGCGAGCCGACCACGCCCAAGCGCCAACTCATCCAATACCTCTCGACTGGGCCAATTTCTCATTGGCCAACTGCTGGGCAAACGTAATGGAGAACGCTTCCGTGCCGTTCTTGTCAATCACCGTGAAGTAGAGCCAGCTACCGGCCGGTGCGTGCAACACGGCGTTGATCGAGAACTTCGACACCGTGCAAATGGGTGTGGGCGTCAGGCCGAGATTCAGGTATGTGTTGTAGGGCTCGGGCGTTTGCAGCATCGCCGGTGTCACCGTGCCACCGTCCTTTTTGAGGTAGTAGAGCACCGTGGCGTCCATTTGCAGGGGGCCGCCGCGCTGGAGCCGGTTGTAGATGACCCGGGCCACCTGGGGCATATTGCTCGGGTAGTAGCCCTCTTTTTCGACGATGGAGGCGGCAACAATCAACTGATAGGCGCTGAGCCCATTGAGCGTGGTCGACGGCGTGAGACCCAACGACGCTGCCTTGCGATCAAACCGATCGGCCATTTTGCGCGCCAGCGCCATTGGCGTTTCACCCGTCGTCAGTAGGTAGACACCCGGTCCGATGAGTCCCTCCAGCGAGCCATTCGGGTGGTAGGGACTGGACGTCGCGAGCGTCGCGGTGTCGTGCACAAAACTATTGGCGTATGAATTGCCGAGATCGGAGGCCACGGTAACCGCCACCTCATTGAGCGTGAGGCCCGGGCTCACGTTCACGGCGAGCACATTGGGCGCAGCCCCGAAGACCGACTTCACCTCGCCGAACGAGGAGTTCTGGCGAATCTGATGGAAACCCTCGACCAGGATCGGCTCGCCAAAGAGTGTCAAGTCGATGCGCAGGGCCAACGGCGAGGCGATCACGCCCTGGGCGTGAAGTTCGCCGTCGAGCGTCGACCACGTTTCTCCGCGGTGCACGTCGATGATGACCTCTCGGCCCGCGCCGGAGAGCGGATGGACCTGCCACGCGAACCACAGTCCCGCGACCACCACGAGCACGATCACCAGGCCGAGCATCCGGCCAAGTGGCTTAGTCGGTAGAAAGGCCATCTAGATAGTGTTGCAGCATGATGACGGCCGCCGCGCTGTCAACGTGGGAGCGCTGATTCCTCTGATTCATGCCTGCACCGGACAGTGATCGTTGGGCCTCCACGGTGGTCAATCGCTCGTCCCACTGGATCACCGTGGCGTGATGCACGCGATCTTGCACCGCTCGAAAGAGTTCGTCGGCCTGCTCGGTGCTTTCGGTCTCGTTGCCCGAGAGGGAAATCGGACGACCCACCACGACCAGGCCAACCGACTCGTCCTCGACGAGTTGGGCAATCTTGCCCATCAACGATTCGTCCACGACGAGCGCGGGTCGGGGAAAGGCCATGGTTTGATCCGTGTCAGTTATGGCGATGCCGCAACGACGGCTGCCCGGATCGATGCCGAGGATGCGGGCCACGCGATCTACAGTTCCTGTGCCGCGACGAGCACACGATCTATGCCGTCGACGTCGCGGCCACCGGCCAACGCGAGGCGCGCCGAACCTCCGCCACCACCGCCCACCAGGCCGGCCAACTCCTTGACCGTGCGTTGCGCGTCGAGCGACTGGTCCGACGCCACCACAATGGCCACCTTGTCGTCCACCGCGCCGACCAACACCACCGCGCGTCGACCGCGACGCTGCAGGTCCTGGGCGAGCGTGCGCAGCTGCTCGCCGGGGTAGCCGTCCACCCGCGCCACCAAGACGTCGCCGTTACTCTGGGCGTGCAGTTGTTCGGCGAACAGTGACAACTGCGACTGGCGCAAGGAGGCAATCTCTTTTTCAATGTCGCGCTGACGCTCGACCAGTCGTTCAAGCGAGGGCACCACGTCATCGAGTGAGGTCTTGAGCAGCGTCGCCACTGAGCCGAGGGCCCCTTCCATTTCGTGGCTGCGTCGGTAGGCCGCGAGGGCGCTCACCGCCTCAATGCGACGGGTGTTGGATCCAATGGAGGACTCGCTCACCAGTTGAATCTGGCCGATGTCGCCCAGGCGGTCCACGTGGGTGCCGCCGCAGAACTCGAGGCTGTGCGCGCCCGCGCGCACGACGCGCACGCGGTCGCCGTACTTGTCGCCGAAGAAGGCCACGGCGCCCATGGTCTGCGCCTCCTCCTTGGTCGTCTGTATGGTCACCACCTCTTCATTGGCCACGACGTCGGTGTTGACGATGGTGAGGACCTGATCTTCCTCCTCGCTCGTCAGTCCCGCACTGTGCGAGAAGTCGAAACGAAGACGGTCCGGTCCCACGAAGGATCCCTGTTGACGCACGTGGTCGCCGAGGACCGCGCGCAACCCCGCATGCAAGAGGTGGGTCGCCGTGTGGTTGCGTCGCGTGGCCTCACGGCGCGCGGGATCGATGGTGGCGACGGCCACCTGTCCAGGCACCACCTCGCCGGTCAGTCGGCCGCGGTGGGCGATGAGGCCACCGGCCACGTTCTGGGTGTCGTCGACGTCGAAACGACCGGTCTCGGTGACGATGGTGCCGGT
>PLXU01000079.1 GCA_003151555.1 Acidimicrobiaceae bacterium
ACCGGATCACCAAACCTTGTCGTGGTCGAAGCGAAGGGCCAGATTGCCGTTTCCGGTTGCGTGACCGGGCCAAGCGCGGTGGTAACGGTCGTCGTTGACGCCGGTGGACTAGGCGCCGGCCCCCATTGACGCCCCGCGACCACGCCCAATGCGCCCACCACAAGCAGCGCGATCACGACTACCACGACCACTTTCTTGCTCACGCTTTCAGCGTTGTCCGTTCTCTACGAAGCCAACAGAGCAAAAGGTCACAAAGTGCGGCAATCTCGCGGCGCGTCTTTCGGGGAACGGGCGATGGAGATCGTCTCGTCGCAGAACTCCTCCAAGCCCAGTCCTCACTGAGTAGACCGCCAGAGCGAGCCGCGTTGACGACCGCATGGTCGTCGTCGAACACCAGCGACAGCGTCGAGGGAGTGTGCACTGATTGCATTGAATGGGTGCCTTCCCTTTCAAGTGAGCTGGTTGAAAGAGACTCCAATTTCACCTGATGGAGGCGCCTTTGTTGCGCATGGTCAGCCCTTCAGATCGGTGATTTCACGGTTGATCCGGGCCAAGCAGTGGACAAAATTGCGTGATTCGAACCACGAGTTTATTTCGGTCTCATATTCGTTGATCGAGTGGACATTTCGGAGGCGCGACGCAACGGGATTGGAGCTTCACACTGGCGACTTGGCTGGATCGTGTGAGTGCTGCTCTGCAATTCGAAGAGGCGCAAGACAGCTTACGACAATCTTGAGTGATTGGATTTGTGACCTTTGACACTGCCACCTGGCAAAATCGCCGACTTACCTTAAGTAGAGAACCTCTTTATCGATGGGAGTGTTGACCATGAACGATTCGTCACTTGCGGATTTGACGGTGATCGAGCGCGATCGAGAGTCGTCCGCGCCGGTTCAAACTGAACCGAAGATGATCTTTCGGTTCGCTCTGACCGTGCGCCTGTTGCACTGGTGGCTCGTCGCAACTTTTGCTACGGCCCTTTTAACGGGACTCGCCATGGGATCAGAAATGGAAAACACCAGCCTGTTACACCTGCACGTCGCAGCCGTGATCGCGATGGGCGGTGGCTTCGTGGTCGCTCTCGTCTTTGGTAACACAATGGCAGTTCTTCGTTTCGTGCGAGACGCATTTCTTCCGGATCGAAGTGACTTCGAATTTGTTGCCCGAATGATTGCACGACCATTTCATCGTACCGGCGTCAGGTGGGGAAAGTTCAATCTTGGCCAGAAAGGTCTCGCGTGGATGATGTTGGCATCCCTTGCGGCGATCATCGTCACGGGCATCAATTCTTGGCACGCGGATGGCGACGCCTCGGGTCCGCACCTAACGGCCGTGATCATCGCACTGATTCTTTTGAGCGTGCACGTCTTTATGGCCGTCGTGAATCCGATCACGCGCCCGGCGCTACCTGGAATGGTCTTCGGACGAGTGAAGCGATCATGGGCACTCCACCACCATGCAAAATGGGTCGAAGAAGAAGATCGTCGATCTGCTAAATCGGCGGCTCGATCCTAAGAGCGAACGCTTGGTCGCGATCGAAGTTAGCCGGCGGCCAAATCCGTGAATCGATTGGTGAAGTAAGTTCGTTGAAGTTGCTCATCATGCGAGGAATTCGCAGGCCCGACGCAGCAGGATCGAGGTCTTGCGCTGGCTTGACCCCGTCCGGACCTGTCCAGTGCTGGTGGCCTACGTAATCGACGTCGCTCCATTCAGTGGCGCCGCTCAACCTCATGAGGCTCCACATTGGAGGGCCCTCCGCATCGACGAGCGACACGCTTGCCTCTTTTGGGTGACGGTCACAGCTTGGGAGGTATCACGGCCGCGATTGCATTGGCAATTACCAAGTAACCCGAGTCGTTCGGGTGAATGTTCGGGCCGTAGGGCTTGGGCGCGCACATCCAAGTCAATTTGCACTCGTACTGGACGTTAACCGTTGTTGCTTCCTTCTTAGAATTGCGAACAACTCGAGAGTCCTCCACGTGGAAGGCCGTGGCAATATCCGCCATCGGGACCTTGAATGAGCCATAGACCTGGGAAAAGGACCTGTTCATCTGTCGCAGGGCTGCCACACTATTTGCGGCGAAGACCTCCGCAGATCCCTCTTTGGTCGACAACGTCAGGTACGGGTTGTAATGCCCAACGCCAATGAAGGAAACGTTTGATCCCGCGGCACTGGTGAGCGCGCGCATTACTTGGCCAAGTTGATGCCGGAGCAGTGTGAGATGGGGGGCGACGCAGGCGAGGTCTATGTCGAGATGGTGGAGACAGACGTCAAGAGTGTTAAAACCGAGATCCACGGTGACAAGGGTGACGGCATTGTGGTGTGCGCGAAGGAAGGCGACGGCATCGGAGAGCTGGGTGTCCGGAGCCACGTAGCACGGGTCGGGTCCGTGCAGCATCGTCGCGATCGATTCGCCGGGGCAACCCAGTTCCGTGAGCCTTAGAGTGACCCCCTTGGCAGCTTCGATTGAAACAAGGCGATTTGAATAGCCTCGATTGGTCGGTTGGCCGCGCGGGTCGCGTGGCGTTGGCTGAACACCCACGGAGACCGACGCACCGATATCGAGGTAAAGGACAGTCGTCTTTGCGGTGAGGGCTGTCAATCCGCTCCTTGACGCCGCCGAGGAGCCTCGCGGGTTCGATGGCACGAGCACAGCAATGAATGCGATGAAGATGACAATGGCAGTTGCGGGCGCCAGCAGGCGCTTCGTGTTCATCAGACGGCCCGTCGAATGGTCACTCGTCCACCTTTTGCTCGTGGGGCGTCTGATGGTTTTTCCCACTGAACAGAGAGTGTGTGGAGCTGTCGAAGGAGTATGCCGATCTCAAAGACCGCTTTGTCCGACCACGCGAACGGATGAGGACTCGCACCATCGATGAACTCGAGCATTTCTCGCCCGTTAAGAGCGAATCCTGATCCAATCGGTTTGGGAGCGGCCGAAAAGCCCACGCCCTTCAAGAAAGAAAGAAATGAGATCACGGCGCGACTTTGAGGTTTTAGGGATCGAAACTCCGTATTCCCCAAACGCGTCGCCGTTGTTGCTCGACCTCCGGCAAGTCCCTCTTCATTTTCACTCACGCCATCATCGTTTCACAGTGGAGACTACCCAATGGCATTGTAAATCTTGCGTTGCGACTGCGAGAAATCCTGGGGCCGCCTTGCGCAATCTCCGACTGGCGGGTCAACGCGTGGACGCTTGGAGGGAAGGGCATCGGGATGGGCTCCTAGGGCGCTTCCTAGATAACCCAGTGTGGATTGGCTTTCGTTTCGTGGGGGCGTCAACTGCCGGGTGACCGGCTGGGTCACCATGTGAGCCCTCGTCATGTGACCTTAGACCCTTGTATTCGTGGGTGCATTCGTCCAGTCTGAATCAATGTCGAATCATCAAGAGGTTCCGATCACAAGAGTCTTGATTGGATTCGCAAGCGCCCATGGATCAACCAAAGGGGTGGCAGTTAGGATCGGCGAAATCATTCGAGCCGAGGGCTTCGACGTCGACGTTCGCGAGTTTGACGAGATTGATTCGATTGACGCGTACGGCGCGGCAATCCTGGGAAGCGCAATTCACAGTCAGAAGTGGCTTCCGCTCGCCGCTGACTTCATACGCGCGAACAGTACCGCGCTAACCGCTCGTCCCGTGTGGCTTTTTAGCGTCTGCTCGATCGGTGATTCATCCAGTTTCTTCAGTGAACGAATGGCCCGGCTAATGCGACGACGACGAAAGGAGCCATCGATCATCTCGGAGGTCAGGTCACGACTCGACCCTCGCGATCATCGATACTTTGCGGGAGTAATCGAACGATCCCAATGGACGGTTGCGGGCGACCTTTTCCTTAGGTTGTGCGGTGGCACGTTTGGCGATCACCGGGATTGGCCCGACATTGAGCGGTGGGCCTCAGGAATCGCCACCTCGCTACAGAATGAACCAGGATCCGCTCAGCGGGCCTAATCGAGAAGATGCCTTGACGCCAGTCGTCAAGTACATCGACTTTCGCTGGCCCGACGTGAACCCTCAAACCATGGTGCTCCGATTGTTCGGTTGGCGTAACCTGACCGAGTGATTTGCTTCACCGCTGAGAGCCTTTGGCGAAGGGTGTCCGTTCCTCCTGATCAGAACTGGAAGTGAACTCGTCCCCATCGATCCGGAATACTTCTGGAATCTCGGGCCCCCTGTTCTTCTTGGCACCCATGCGCACGCGAAGCGACACGTGCTCGCCCACGATGAGATTGAGCCGCTGGGCCTCGTCATGCGTCAATTGGACCCAGGACGACGTACCGTTGCAGTCACTCACCACGACGCGCACTTCGAAGCCCAATCGGATCACGTCAGTGACGGTCGCGGCCACGCCCTCATCGGGCGCGCACAACTCGATGTCATGAGGGCGATACGCCACTCCGTTGAGTGTCGTGATGGGACCGAGGAAGCCCTGGACAAAATCGTTGGCGGGCTTGTCATACATGGTGTCGGGCGTACCCACCTGTTCGATGCGTCCCTCGTTGAGGATCACTAGCCGGTCGGCGATCTCCATGGCCTCGGCTTGATCGTGGGTGACCAGGATGGTCGTGATGCCCAGTTCACGTTGCAGCGAACGCACCCAGCCGCGCAGTTCTCCTCGCACCTGAGCATCCAACGCGGCGAAGGGCTCGTCGAGCAAGAGCACGTCGGGCTTGATGGCGAGGGCTCGCGCCAAGGCCATGCGCTGGCGTTGACCACCGGAGAGCTGACGGGGATAACGGTCGGCGAAGGCCTCGAGTCGCACCAGGTGCAACAGGTCGTCCACCTCTTGACGGATTTGCGCCTTGGGCATGCGCTGAACCTTGAGGCCGTAGGCCACGTTGTCCGCGACCGACAGTTGGCGAAAGGGCGCGTAGTCCTGGAAGCAGAATCCGATGTGGCGATCGCGCGCTGGCACGTTGGTGACATCGCGTCCATTCAGTTCGATGTGTCCCTCATTCAGTGGCTCGAGGCCGGCGATGATCCGCAGCAGCGTCGACTTGCCCGAACCCGAGGGCCCTAACAGCGCGGTCAGCGAGCCCTGGGGTACCTCGTCGGTTACGTCGTCCAAAACGAGGTCGCGGCCAAAATATTTGGTGACTCCATTAAGCGAGATACTCATTACGTTTCCTTTCACGGTGGCGCGCCACGCCCAAGATGAGCAGCAGGACAATCGACGCCATGGCCAGCAACACGGCGCCGACGAAGCCCTGGTAGTTATTGAAGTTCTCGAAGTTGGCGCCGATATCGAGCGTCAGGGTCTGGGTGACCAGCGCGATATTGCCCGAGACGATCAGCACCGCCCCGTACTCGCCGATGACGCGGGCCAGGGTGAGCGACACGCCGTAGGCAGTGGCCCACGTGATCGAACGCAGGGTTATCGTGAAGAAAATTCGCAGCGGACTGGCCCCCAACGTCGACGCCGTCTGTTCTTGATGGTCCCCCAGCTCGCGCAACAGGGGAATCACTTGACGCGACACCAGCGGCAGCGACACGAAGATCGAGGCCATCACGATGCCGGGAAAGGAGAACATGATCTGCCAACCAAGTTTGGCGAGCAGCGATCCGAACCAACCGCCCTGGGCGTAGACCAACTCCAACACCAATCCGACGATTATTGGCGAGATGGCGAGCGGCACGTCGATAATGGTGTCGAGCACGCGCGTGAAGCGTGAAGGGTGGCGCACGATCCACAGTGACGCG
Source organism: Acidimicrobiaceae bacterium (assembly GCA_003151555.1). Taxonomy (GTDB): domain Bacteria; phylum Actinomycetota; class Acidimicrobiia; order Acidimicrobiales; family RAAP-2; genus RAAP-2. The sequence continues at coordinate 5,700 of PLXU01000079.1, forward strand.
CCGACGCCGAAGAGCACGTTGAGGGGCACGGCCACCAGTGCCACCAGGGCGGTCAGGAGAATGGCGTGATCCATTTGCTGATCACGCAACGCCCTAAAGAAGGCCCCGAAGCCGTGGATGAAGGCCTGCTGGAAGACAAAGATGAGTGGCACCCCGATGAGCACGCCGATATAGCACAGCACCGCAATTCGCAGGGCGACCGGTGAGCGTCTCACGCGCGGTTCCGAGCGAGTCGCTGCGCAGTGACATTGAAGATGATCAGCAGCGCGAGCGCGATGACCAAGAGGGCCACCGCCACCGACGCGGCACTGTTGGTCTGATCGGAGACGGCCAGTGAGTAGATGTACGAGCTGGCCACTTCGGATCGGTACGGCAGATTGTTCGAAATGAAGACGACCGAACCGTACTCCCCTATCGCGCGTGCGAAGGCCAGGCCCGTGCCCGTCAACAACGCGGGCATCAGCGCGGGCAAGGTGATGGTGCGAAACACCCGCGCCGGCGACGCGCCCAACGTCGACGCCGCCGATTCAGCGTTGAAGGTGAGCGACTCGAGGACCGGTTGGACGGAACGAACGGTGAAGGGAAGCGTCACGAACATGATCGCCACCGTGATGCCGATCCAGGTGCCGGTGATGTCGACGTGAAACGGCGACAAGGGTCCGTAGAGCGTATAGAAAATTACGCCCGCGACCACGGTGGGCAGCGCGAATGGCAGGTCGATGATGGCGTTGAGTATCCCCTGGCCTACGAATCGGTCCCGCACCAGCACCCACGCCGTGGCCAAGCCGGCGACGGCGTTGATCGCCGAGGCAATGAACGCACACACCAGCGTCAGTCGCAGCGCGTCGATTGACTCCGTTTGTGTGACCGCGCGCCAGAACGACCCCAAGCCGTGATTAAAGGCGTTGGTCACGAGCGCCGCCAGCGGGATTAACACCAGCAGACTGAGGTAGGTGACGGCCAGACCCTTGGCCGCACCGCGTCGCCGGCGCCTATTGACCCGGCGAAGCTGCCGCCCCGTTGAGGGCGGCGACTTCGCTTGCGCGATCGGGGTCTCCTTAGGCGGTGCTGCCAGCAAATTTCTCCAAATAGGTCACAATGCCCGAATTGGGATAGGTCGTATTGCCCGACGCGAACACGACCGTGCTCGAGAAGAATTCTGGGTTGACCGCCGCCCAGCCACTCAGACTCTCGACCGTAATGAGGTCGGTGCTCTTCTTGAACGACGCAAATTTGTTCTCAGTGCTGGCCCACACGCCCTTGAGTACCGAGCGGTAACCAAGTCCGGCAAAGACCGTTTGGCCGGCCGTGGAGAAGAGGTACTTGTAGAAAGCCACCGCCGAAGGATTCGTCACACCCGTGTAGGTGAGGGCCAGCGGGTTCTCGATCAGCAACGTCTGCGGTGGCGTGACAATCTGTATTTGATCTCCCGCGGCGATCGCGGCGTCAATATCGTCTTCGTAGTCCAGCAGCACGTTGCCAGTGCCGGCAATGAAGGCGGCCAGGGCGGCCGATCCACTGGTCGGCTGGGCCACGGTGTTCGAGATGAGAGCCTTCAAATAGTTCTGACCCTGATTGGGCGTTCGTCCAATGGCAATCTGCGCCGCGTAACCGGCCAGCAAGTTCCATCGTGCGCTGCCCGACGTCACCGGATTGGGGGTCACGATCTGCACGCCGTTCTTTACGAGGTCGCCCCAGTTCTTGATGCCCAGCGGGTTGCCCGTGCGCACCGCAAAGGCCACCACCGAGTCGGTCACGATGCCCGGCGTGTGATACGTCGTTTGCTGTTTCTTGAAGCGGGCGGCCGGATTGACGCCGGCTATGGTCCGCTCCTGATTGGCCCAGACGGGCGATACGCGCCCGGCCGTGACGAGGGTCGCCAAGTTAGGTTCGTAGGAGAGATTCACGATGTCGGCGGCCTGTCCCGCGACGACGTTATTGGTCTCCGTGTCAGACGCTCCGAACGAGTTCGTAAACGTAATGCCCTGGCCGGCGGACGTGGCCTGGAAATCGGCCTCCAGGACTTTGTAGGCCGGCCCCACCACCGAGTAGCCAACGACGTTGACCTTCGTGGATGCAGCTTGTGCGGGCTCGAGTATCAGCGACGTGAGTGGCAGAGCGGCCGCAGTGCCCACGGCCGCAATTCGGAACCACTTAGAGGAGCGGAGATGCATTAGTGAAGCCGCCTTTCGGTATTTCCTAGTATGTCACTAGGTGATATGGAAATAGTAGTGTATCAACATCGCCGCGACGTGGTAGCCCAGGGAGATATCTGTGTGTGGAGGATATTTCCCAATGATTACTGGGCTTTAGAAGGGCACCTCGTCAGCGGCGTCCAAGATTCAAACATCAATTATTGTTTCGGGACCCAACAGGGGCCCGCAACCTACCGGCGAAGACCGCCTCGTAAACGTTGTCTAGCGCGTCATCGATGGAGGTAAATCAACCGTGGCCGATCGAGGTCTAGGTCGTCTACGTCGAAGCGCCCACTGGCGAAAGCCAAAACCGCCGAGGGCGGCGCTATCTATTCGGCTGAACCGAAGTTCTTTATCGTCTGAAGTTCCGCAGCGCTCAGTTCTCTCGGCAACTCTCCTCGCGCCACCTTCTCGCTCTGGACAAGGTGCAGGACGCTCTCTACCACGTCGGGGTTAGCCAACGTCGTGATGTCGCCCACGTCAGTGAAGTTCGAAATCGACGCGATTACCCGGCGCATGATCTTGCCCGAACGAGTCTTGGGCATGTCGGACACGATCCAGACATTCTTCGGTCGGGCGACCTTGCCAATCTCGGTTTCGATCATGGCCGACACCTTGTCCGCAACCTCTTGACCCGGCTTCACCCCTGGTTTGACCGAGATATACATCTCGACGACATGACCGCGGACTTCGTCCACCACCGGTACCGCGGCGGCTTCGGCAACCTCTTCGACCATCATGGCCGCGGACTCCAGCTCCTTGGTACCCAGGCGGTGTCCGGAGACATTGATCACGTCGTCGACCCGTCCCAGGATCCGGTAGTACCCGTCACTGGCCTGCATCGCTCCGTCATTGGCGAAGTACGGCCAGTCGCGCCAATCCGTGCTGTCTTTCTTATGGTTGTACTTCTCGTAGTACGTCTTTACGAACCGGTCGGGGTCTCCCCATATGGTTTGGAAGATGCCCGGCCACGGGTTGCGAATGCAGATATTACCGGCAATACCACTTCCGGCCTTTACTACCTCACCGTCTTCGTCGAGGATCTCGGGATAAATCCCCAGGGCCGCCGGGCCACAACTGCCTGGCTTCATCGGGTTCAGTGCCGGAAGCCCCGTGCCGAGGAAGCCGCCATTCTCAGTTTGCCACCAGGTATCGACGANNTCGCCCTTGCCCACGACGTCGTAGTACCAGCGCCACACCTCTGGTTCAATCGGCTCGCCCACGGTGGTCATGTGCTTGAAGTGATAGTTGTACTTCGCCGGCTCATCCGGGCCGACTTTGCGCAAGGTGCGGATCGTCGTGGGCGCGGTGTGAAACTGAGTCACACCGAGACGCTCGGCGATCCTCCAACATCGCCCGGCGTCAGGATACGTGGGCACGCCCTCGTACATGACCGTCGTCGTGCCGAGGGCCAACGGCCCGTACACAATGTAGGAGTGACCGGTGATCCATCCGATGTCGGCGGCGCACCAGTACGTGTCCTCGGGGTGGATGTCCTGGTAGTACTTTGACGTACCGGCCACGTAGGCGAGGTAACCGCCCGTGCTGTGCTGACAGCCCTTGGGCTTGCCCGTCGTGCCACTCGAGTACATGATGAATAGTGGCGCCTCGGCCGGCATTGATACGGGATCAACCAACTTCCTCTTGTAATCCGGCATGATCTCGTCAACGAAGAAGTCCCGTCCGGGGACCATCGGGCTCTCCGAAGCGTACTCGCCGGGATTCCTTCGAAATACCAGCACCTTCTCGACCACGACGCCCTCTTCGAGGGCCCTCGCCACTGCTTCATCCGCTTTGACCTTGTGATCTTGCAGCTGTCCATTGCGGTAGTAGCCGTCGATGGTGACGAGAATCTTGCTCTTCGAGTCGGCGATGCGACCTCCGCACGCGGGACCAGAGAACCCCCCAAATACTTGAGAGTGAATAACGCCGAGACGAGCGCACGCGAGCATCGCCACGGGTAAATCGGGCACCATGGGCATGTGGAACGTCGCCACGTCACCGCTCTTAAGACCGCAGAAACCCTGAAGCAGCGCGGCGAACTCGTTGACGCGCACGTAGAGCTCCTGGTACGTAATGACCTCGGTATCGGCGTCCTCGGGTTCGGGAACGAAAATAATCGCCGCTTTATTGCGATCGGTCGCTAGGTGACGATCAACGCAGTTGTACGAGGCGTTGAGACGACCGCCCACAAACCACTTCCAAAATGGCGCCTTGCTGGTATCGAGTGTCGTGTGCCAATAGGTATCCCACGACAGGAGGTCGGCGTACTCCTTAAAGCATTCGGGAAAGTTACTCTCACTGAAGCGATCACGAATGCTCGGGTCCGAGACATTGGCTTGCCCAATGAATTTCGCCGAAGGAAAGAAATAATCCTCCTCACGCCAGTGCACCGCAATTTGAGATTCTGTGGCCCGCCCCGACTCGACCGCTTCAGTTCCCCCGTCACTTTTTTTTGGCATACGCTCCCCGCTCTCTAAGGCAAAATGCCTGGTCTCTCAATCCTTTACCATTACGCCCAAACCTCAACGCGGCTTGGCCAACTCATTTGAAGCACAATCACGAATTCTGCTCTTACGTTGTTCTATCACGAGCAGATTATTTTGACCATTCGAGGGAGATAGGTCGAAAGACCGACTACCCAGGAAACTCGTACTTTCTTCGCAACCGCCAACAGCGTCCGGCCAAATCGGCTGGACGCTGTTGGAAGCCGCGTCGGTGTTGTACCACCGGCACAGAGTGCGTTAGTTCATACTCGGAGCAACCGGCCTGTTAAGCGGGCCAACTGGCAACACAACCTTGCCGTGGGTCTCGTTGATGACACCGGCCGCTGACGCGTACCAGGCCAGTAGAGCCGTCACAATTCCTAGGTAACCGCCAAGCTTGACCATGCCGGTATTACCCGTTCCCCAGTTGCCAATGGTGAGGGCAACGAAGGTCAGGGTCAGAAACACGAAGACACTCAAGACCGCCATGTTGACCCTCATGGCCGCAATTGTCATGTACGCGGTGAAGATCGCCCACGCCAGCAGGAAAATCCCCACCGTGTTCGTGCTCGGCGGTATGGCCGGAATCTTTAGCAAGATGTAAAAGCCAATCCAGAATGCGCCGTATGAGGTGAACGCGAGCGCACCAAAGGTGTTCTTGCGCACGAACTCCCACATACCGGCAGCGAACTGCGCGGTGCCACCATAAATCAGTGCCAGCGCGAGAGCCGCTGAAGCGCCACCCTTGTCCCACCAGCCCGCGTTCGCGGAGCTGAGACAGAAGGTGGTCATAGCAAATGCGGCCAAACCTAACGGCGCCGGATCTGCAACTCTATGTTCCATTAATAAACCCCCCATATGAATTCACTACGAGCCACCGGGTTGATGACCTATAAACGATTAAACACCAACTCGAACCCTCAAGGAAGCCCTTAGAGACTATTTTGTGAAGGAATTCACGTTCGCGGGCGAATTACCCAGGGGTAACCGGGACCGCACGACCCCGTAGCGTCAAAAAGTGCCCTGGTCGGGAGAAATACCTAGCGGCGAGTCGCGACGTTGGAAGGGTGATTAATCGAGCGCGTGGCGAAATGACGCGACGAAAGTCTCGACCTGCGAGGCGTCGGCGCCGTCGAGAATGAGCCGCACCAGAGCCGAACCGACGATCACACCGTCGCTGATCTCGCCCGCCTCCTCCGCGAGCTGCGGCGTCGAAATGCCGATGCCGACGTAGGTGGGGGTGTCACACACCGCGCGTACGGATCCGACCACCCGTTCGGCGTCGCCGATATCGGCCGCCTGGCCGGTGACCGCCATGCGCGCCGAGGCGTACACAAAACCCTCACTGGCCGCGGCCACCTTCGCGACACGCTCGCTCGACGTGGACGGCGCGACCAGGAAGATGGTGGCCACGTCACTTTGGTCGCACACCCGCTTCCACTCCTCGGCTTCTTCGAGGGAAAGGTCGGGCACGATGGCCCCGCCGATGCCGCTCGCGTGCAACTTGCCCGCCGACCGCTCGAGGCCGTAGTGGTGAAATATGTTGAAGTACGTCATGGCGACCAGCGGCACTGAGGCACTGAGTGACGCCAGATCGGCGCAGAGCGAATCAATGGTGGTGCCCAACCGCAGCGAGCGGAGCGCGGCCTCCTGGATCACCACGCCGTCGATCATCGGATCAGAAAAGGGAATGCCGATCTCCACCGCGTCAGCACCGCCGTGCACGGCCGCCTCCACGTGGCGCACCCAGTCGGGCGTCAGACCGGCCACGAAGTACGGCACCAGCGCCTTGCGTCCGGACTCTCTGAGTTGTCGTAACTCGGCTTCCAGGCTCTTCACGACTTGTCGTCCAATATCGCGCGAACCTGGGCGACGTCCTTGTCGCCGCGACCCGACAGGTTGAGCAGCACCGTCGAACCCGCGCCGATTGACTTGCCGGCCTCTTGGGCGATCCAGGCGACCGCGTGCGCGGTCTCCAGCGCGGGAATGATGCCCTCCAATTCACTCAGCAACTGCAGGGCGCCGATAACGTCCTCGTCGCCAATGGCGTAGTACTCCGCGCGACCGCTCTCGGCCAGGTAGGCGTGTTCGGGGCCAATGCCGGGATAGTCGAGGCCGGCCGAAATCGAGAAGGCCTCTTCAATCTGACCGAACTCGTCCTGCATGAGCAGCGACCTCATGCCGTGCAACACCCCCGGCGAACCCTTGCCGACCGCCGAGCCACCGGCCGCCTCGATGCCCACCAGACGCGCGGGGGTGTTGGCGAAGCCGGCAAAGACGCCCGCCGCGTTCGACCCCCCGCCCACGCACGCGACCACCAAGTCCGGGGTGCCCACCCCCAATTCATCGAGCTGGCGAGCGGCCTCGTGGCCAATGATGCTCTGCAACTCTCGCACCATCCAGGGAAAGGGGTGCGGCCCCATCACCGAGCCCAGGCAGTAGTGCGTGTTCTCGACGCAGGTAACCCATTCGCGCATGGCCTCGTTGACCGCGTCCTTGAGCGTGCGGCTCCCCGACAGGACGGGCACCACCGTGGCCCCCAGGAGTTGCATGCGAAAGACGTTGAGCTCCTGGCGCACCGTGTCCAGCTCGCCCATAAAGACCGTGCACTCGAGTCCAAGCCGAGCGGCAGCCGTCGCGGTCGCCACCCCGTGCTGGCCGGCACCCGTTTCGGCGATCACGCGGCTCTTGCCCATGCGCTTGGCGAGCAGGGTCTGGCCAATGACGTTGTTGATCTTGTGCGAGCCCGTGTGGGCCAAGTCCTCGCGTTTGGCGTAGACGCGCAGTCCGAGGTGCGAGGAAAGACGATCGAGCGGCGTCACCGGTGTCGGACGGCCGGCGAATTGGTGCAGCACCCGCTGGTACTCCTCGACGAACTCCGCGTCGCTCCACGCGTCGCGAAAAGCGAACTCGACCTCAAGGCAGGCCGCGATCAGGGCCTCGGGCACGAAGCGTCCACCGAAGCTGCCGAAGTGGCCGCGCTCGTCGGGTGAGGACATGAATACCGCACCGTCAGCCACGGGACGCCCCTCGCTCGAAGAACGCGCGCGCGTTCGACACAAAGTCTCGCACGCGCGACGGGTCTTTTTGTCCCGGTGCCGATTCCACGCCCGAGGACACGTCAACGCCCCAGGCACCAGTCGCTTCCAGCGCCGAAGTCACGTTGAGTGGCGTCAGGCCGCCGGCCGCGATGACGTGACGCGCAAACCCACGCACGGTGAGGTCGGGCCACGCGTGCGGCTGGCCGCTGCCCGGAGCCGGTCCGTCGAGCAACACCGCATCGACGTCACGTTCGTCAAAGTCGGAAAACTCGTCGTCGTCCACCGAGAGCGCCTTGATTATCCCCACCCCTCGCCGTCGCAGCGCGTCCACGAGTTCGCCGTCCAGGTCACCGTGGATCTGGGCCACGTCAACGCCGGTCTCGTCGACGGCGCGCACGACGAAGTCGGTGGCGTGATGGCGAAACACGCCCACGCGCACGATCGACCCCTGCACGGCCCGCGAGATGAGCGCCGCCTGCTCGAGCGACAACTGGCGCGTGGACTCAGCGAAGATGAGCCCAATCGCGTCGGCGCCCGATTCAGCGACCATTCGCGCATCGTCGAGCGACGTGATACCGCAAATCTTGACGAAGGTGCGACCGCACGTGAAGTCAGTCACGACGACCTCTGGCCACCCCGGCAAAGGACCGCACGGCCAGCGCGGGCTCGGGCGAACGCACGAAGCACTCGCCCACCAGGACCGCGTCAAAGCCGGAACGCGCCGCGCGCTCCACGTCGTCGCGCGACGAAAGGCCCGACTCGCAGACGGTCACAACGGCGCCGGGTAGCGAGTTGATGACGTCGGCCGCCCGATCGGGGCTGACCTCGAAGGAGCGCAGGTCACGTTGATTGACCCCAATCAACGCCGCACCGAGACTCACCGCCCGACCCGCTTCGTCGCGGTCGTGCACCTCAACGAGCGCGTCCAGTCCGCACTGGCGGGCGACCGAGAAGAAGAGTCCGAGCTCCTCGTCACTGAGCGCGGCCACGATCAGGAGCACACAGCTGGCCCCCATGGCCGCCGCGTCGAGCACGTCATTGGCGCTGACGGTGAAGTCCTTGCGCAGCAACGGCAGCCGCGTCGCCGCTCGCACGTGCGCGAAATCGTCAGCGGAGCCGGCGAAGTGGGGACCATCGGTCAGCACCGAAATTGCGCTCGCTCCCCCCGCTTCGTAGTCACGGGCCAGTTGGGCCGCGTCGAGGTGCTCGTTGAGCCAGCCCTTGGACGGAGAGCGCCGTTTCACCTCGGCGATGACTTTCACGTGGGGCGAGCTGGCCTCCTTCAGCGCGTCGAGCATCGACGGACCCTCGTAGCGCACGTTTTCGAGACGGTCCTGCCACACGCGCTCGTCACGCCGGGCCCGCTCGCGGTGATGCTCCACGATGTCGTCCAAGTAGGTCGGCGTCATCTTCAAATGGTAGTGGTGATGCCCAAATATGAGGTTCGCGACTATCTTGTCGCTATGCCACTTGCGCGCCGGCGAAGAACTCGTGATTGAATCGTTCTCGGCCGACGTCCTCAGTCCACTCGTGCACGGCACGAACCTGGAACGAGCCAGGGCCCGCGACGCGCTGCAAGCGATCCTCGACGGACAGGTCGACGGCCTCCTGATCGCCAGCTTCCTCACCGCGCTGACCGCGAAGGGCGAGACCGCGGACGAGATGACGGGCTTCATCGACGCGATGATCGCGTCGGCCGACACCTTCACGATTGGTCCCGACGCCATCGACATCGTGGGTACCGGGGGCGACCAACTGCACACGGTCAACATCTCAACCATGGCCGCGCTCGCCGTGGCCGGCTGCGGCGTCAAGGTGGCCAAGCACGGCAACCGCGCGGCGTCTTCATCAGTTGGTTCGGCCGATTTGCTAGAGGCCCTGGGCGTTCGCCTCGACGCGCCAGCCGACGTGGTGCGCGCCTGCGTCGAGGGGGCCAACATCGGTTTCCTCTTCGCCCCGACCTTCCATCACGCCCTGGGGAACCTAACGCCGATCCGGCGCGCGCTGGGCTTTCGCACGATCTTCAACGTGCTGGGCCCGTTGGCCAACCCGGCGCAGGTGCAACGATCGCTCGTCGGCGTGGCCCAGCACCGCCAACTCGGCGCCATGGCCCAGGTGCTTCACGCACGGGGCATCCGTTACGCGATCCTGGTGAACTCCGACGACGGACTCGACGAGCTCTCCCTCGGCGCGCCGTCGACCTTGCACACCGTCACGCCCGAGGGCGTCACCGTGCGCCGCCTCGAGGCCGCCACCGAGTTGCGACGTCACCACACCGTCGCCTCACTGCGCGGCGGCGACGTCAACCAGAATGTCGAGGCCATCCGCGCGTTCCTTAAGGGCACGCCCGGTCCCGTCTTCGACGTGGCCTGCGCCAACGCCGCACTGGCTCTCATCGTGGCCGCTCGCACCACGTCGCTCGAGGAGGGTTTCGACATGGCCAGCGCCAGCGTTCGCGAGGGCCGCGCCGGTGCGGCCCTCAATCGGCTGATCTCGATCTCCAACGCCTAGAGCAGGCGAAGTTCGTCCCGGTAGCGCCGGGCGTTGGCCACGTAGTGCGAAGCGAGCTCCAAGATCTCGTCCTCGGAACTGAAGTCCATACGAATCTGGGCCGGCACCCCCATTGCTGCGGCGTTGGCCGGCACCTCCATCAGGTTGCGCACCACCGCACCGGCCGCGACGGTCGCACCGCTGTGTATGGTCGCCTCGTGTAGCACGATTGAACCATTGCCAATGAGCGCCCGGTCGTGCACCACGCATCCTTCGAGGTGGGCCAGGTGACCAATGACGCAGTCGCTGCCGATCAGCGTCGGATACTCGGCGACCGCGTGCACCACGGCGCCATCTTGAATGGACGTGCGCTCGCCGACGATGATCGTGCCGTAGTCCCCTCGCAGCACCGCCGAAGGCCACACCGACGAGTGCGCGCCGATGCGCACGTCGCCGATGACCACGGCGTCGGGGTGCACGTAGGCGTCGGGGTGAATGGCGGGGGTCAGATCACCGAGTGCATAGATGGGCATGGTTGCTCCTAGTGGCTCAGCCAAGAAATTAACTGATAAATGCGCCAGATCACGTAGATGATGGTGACGACGATGAAAAAACGCCAGCGCCACGGGATTGCTTGCCTCGGCGCCTCGACCACGGTGCTGCCACATATTTCACAGACTTCGCCCTCCACGGGACGGTCGCACGTTTCGCACCATCGGGCCATTACTCGACGCGTACGCGCACGCGCAGGGGCTGCGAACCCAACTCGAAGCGTTCGCGCAGTGAGCGCTCCACGTATCGCAGGTACGTCGGGGGCAACCGGCCGGCGACGAACAGCGTAAACGTGGGCGGCTCGATGGCGCCCTGCATGGCGTAACGTATCTTGCCGGTGGGCGCGGGCTGCTTGATCTGCAGATCTCGAATGGCCCGGTTAAGCGCCCCCGTCGGCACGCGCTTCACGTAGTCGGCCGCGGCGATCGAGAGGGCCGGCAGGATGCGGTGCACGCCCTTGCCCGAGGTGGCCGTCGTCTTCATCACCGGCGCGTCACCGAGGAAGGCCAACTTCTCTCCGACCGTGGCCAGTACCGAGTCGCGTTCTTCTACGCCCACCAGTTCCCACTTGTTGAGTATCACCAACGAGGGACAGCCCGCGGCGGAGATTCGTTCGGCCAGTCGTTGGTCCTGGCCGGTCGCGCCGATGGTCGCGTCGATGACCAGGATGGCGATATCGGCGCGGTCGAGGGCGTCGAGGCTGCGCAGCACCGCGTAAGTCTCCAACCCCGCCTCGGTCCGGGCCCGGCGGCGCATGCCGGCCGTGTCGATGAATCGTATGAGTCCGACCTCGGTCTCAACCACGGTGTCGATGGCGTCGCGGGTGGTGCCGGGCAGGTCGTGCACGACGGAGCGCTCCTCGCCGATCAGCTGGTTAAAGAGCGTGGACTTGCCGACGTTGGGCCGTCCCACGATGGCCACGCGCAGCGCACCGTCGTCGTCGGCTTGGGCGACTTCCTCCACTTCGAGTTGCTCGCCCAATCGATCGACGATGTGGTCGAGCAGGTCGCCCGCGCCGCGTCCGTGCAACGCGCTCACCGTGAAGGGGTCGCCGGCGCCGAGGCTCAAGAACTCCCAGCTGTTGGCCTCGTGCTGGGTGTCGTCGACCTTGTTGACCACCAGCACCACCGGGCGGCCGCTGCGTAGGGCCCAGCGCGCCGCGTGGGTGTCTTCGTCGACCATGCCGGTCGTCACGTCCGTCACCAACAGCACCAGGTCGGCCGAGGCGAGCGCCGTCTCGGCCTGTTGGGAGATCTTGCTCTCGAGCACGCTGCCCGACTCCAGCCAGCCTCCGGTGTCCACCACCTCGAAGGTCAAACCGCGCCATTCAACCTCGACCGCCTTGCGGTCGCGCGTGACACCGCGCTGCTCTTCTACGACCGCGATGCGTTTTCCGGCGAGGCGGTTGACCAGGGAGGACTTGCCGACGTTGGGCCGCCCGACGATGACGACTTGAGGTTTCCTCACGACGCGACCATTCCCTTGGTGCGCACCGATTCGAGCGAGTGACGCAGGTCCTGGCCGGTGGTGCGCACGGTGATCACGCGGTGGCTGAGGTCATCAAGAGTGAGCCCGTCGAGGAAGCGTCCCTCGCTCAGGCACACGTCGGGCAACAGCAGCACGGTCGATTGGTCAACGTCCTCGAGCGCCGTGTTGAGGTCCTGAGCCGTGAGCAGCCCCGCCACCTTGATATTGCCGCCGAAGTACGAGTTCTTCACCGCGAGGATCCGCACGTCGCCGTAGCCGTGTTCGTCAAAGAGACCGCGCAGGATCGGCTCCGCGTACTCGCCGGTGATGACCATGATGTCCTTCCCGTAGTGCAGTGTCGCGTCACCACCGCGCGGTGCGCGATAGCCCAGGGCCGGCGCGCCGTCGACCGACTGGAAGAAGCCCGTGCCGAGCTTGGCCATCGCGGTCTGTTCCACGAAGCTCTCTACGAACGCGGCCACCAGGCCAATGCCGTTTTCGGCCTGATCGAGGCTCTCGAACTTGGTCGCCGACGGTGGCGTGAGCCCGGCCACTAGGTAGAACTCATCGCTGGCGAAGACGCTCACGCGGCCCAGTATCTCCTTGGTCAGTACCTGGAAGTGATCGGCGAGGGCGACCACGTGGCGCGCCTCCGCGCGGGTGTGCGGGCGCATCGTCTCTTCGAGAGAGAAGGCGCTGACGCCCACCGGCACCAACGCCACCGAGGCCAGCTCGGGGTAGAGCGACAGTACGTCGTGCAACGTGCGTTCGAGCTCGGTCCCGTCGTTGACCCCGGGACAGACAACAACTTGGGCGTGCACCTCGACTCGCGCGCGCAGCAATTCGCGTAGCCAGCGAAGGCTGGTGGCCCCGCGGGGATTTCGCAGCATCTCGGCGCGCAGTTCGGGGTTGGTGGTGTGAATGGACACGTAGAGCGGCGAGAGGCCTTCGACGATGATTCGTTCGAGGTCGAACTCGGTGAACCTGGTCAGCGTGGTGTAGTTGCCGTAGAGGAAGGAGAGGCGAAAATCGTCGTCCTTCACGTAGAGCGATCGACGCATTCCCTTGGGCAGTTGATAGATAAAGCAGAAGGAGCAGTGGTTGTCGCAGGTTCGAATGCGGTCAAAGACCGCCGAATCAATGCTGAGACCCAGGGGTTCGCCCTCGACTTTGTTGACGGTGACCTTGCGCCGCAGGGCATCGCCCTCACGTTGCACGACGAGGGTCACGAACTCACCGTCAATCAGCTGCTGATACTCAATAATGTCCGTGGGCTCGCGTCCGTTGACCGAAATGAGCTCGTCACCGACCGCGAGATCGACCGAGGCGGCGGGTGAGCCGGCCNNACGTGAGTGTCGACAAGGTAGTTCTTGCAGCGCCTCGCGGTTTCTGCGCCGGGGTCGAAAAGGCCATCAAGGCCTTGGATTGGATGACCCGGATCTTCGAGCCGCCCGTCTTTTGCTATCACGAAATCGTCCACAATCGTTTCGTGGTTGATTACTTTAAATCCCTGGGCGTGGTCTTCATCGACGACGTTGCCGACGTGCCGCACGGGGCCCCGGTAATGCTGAGCGCGCACGGCTCACCGCCCCAGGTGATTGAACGGGCCCGCCAGTCCGGTGGCACCGTCATTGACGCGGTCTGCCCGCTCGTCACTAAGGTCCACCACGAGCTGAAAGTGCGTTCGCGCAAGGGTTACACCGTGCTCTACGTGGGCCACGAGGGCCACGAGGAGGCGGTCGGGACAATGGCCGTCGCGCCCGATTCGGTGCATCTGATCGAGTCGACCGCCGACATCGACGCGTTAAGCGATCACAAGGGACCCTTCGCGTTGTTGAGCCAGACCACGCTCAGCCTGGACGAGTGGCAGTACCTGCGCGAGTACGCCGAAGAGAAGTTCCCCGACATCTGGATGCCCAATCGCAGTGACCTCTGTTTCGCCACCACCAATCGACAGGCGGCGTTACGCTCCATCGCGGCCGACGCCGACGCGGTCATCGTGATTGGCTCCGCCAATTCGTCTAACACCGTCGCGCTCACCCAGGTCGCCGAGGCGGTGGGCGGCCCACGAGTCCTGCGGGTCAACCGCGCCTCGGAGCTGCCCGACGACCTGCGCGGCACCGTCGCGGTCACGGCCGGCGCCTCGGCGCCCGAGTCGCTGGTCAACGAGGTGCTGGAGTTCCTAGACCCCGCCCACGGTGTCGACGTGCGATCGGTCACGGTCGAGGACGAATACTTTCCTCCGCCCCCCGAACTGCGCGAGATTCTCAAGACCCTCTCGGCGATTCTGGACCTGACCCTCGCCACGCCGCACGCCTCGAGCTTCGACGGACAGGCCGACCGCGAATTCACCGCGGCCCAGGTACTCTCCGCCGCCGGGCGCTAAACACCGACAGTTGCGGCCCAAAGGCTATTATTTTTAGGTGAAATCATTCTTCCCTCCCTACTTCGTGACCCGCGGGCGCGTTACGAGCGGGACCCAAGCCCAGCCCGTGGACCGGACGAATCATGCTCGGCGATAGCCTGTCGAAGCTTCGCATCGTGCGCCTGCGCGCCATGGTGATCGAGCAGTCGCTCGCCCGCCTCAAGCGTGAGCACCCTAACTTCACCCCTCAGTCGATCGTGGCCTCCATTTGCGCCTACGAAGAGGAGGGCAATATCGGCGGCGTGCTCGACAAGATGCCCAACGCCATCGACGGCCACCCCTACACGATCCTGGTTGTGGTCGACGGCGGCGACGACAAGACATCCGAGATTGCCCGTTCCTACCCCGGCGTCATCGTCATCGAGTTCCCGGTAAACCTCGGCCACGGCGTCGCCCTGCAGGTGACTTACCGCTACTGCATTGAGCACGACGTCCAGTACATCGTCACCCTCGACGCCGACGGCCAGAACGACCCCGCGGAGATCCCCCAGGTGCTGGCCCCCCTCTTGGCCGACCAGGCCGACTTCGTGGTCGCCAGTCGCCGACTGGGCATTGACAAGACGTCGGACCGGTTCCGCAAGACCGGCGTGTTCTTCTTCTCCTTCATCATGAACCGAATGACCGGGGCCACCTTGACCGACACATCGACCGGCTACCGGGCGCTGCGCGTGACGATGATGGCCGACGTCATCGACCGACTCCAACAAGAGCAGTACCAGACGGCCGAGCTGCTCATCACGTGCCTCAAGCGGGGCTGGCGGTCGGCCGAGGTGCCCACCGTGTGGCACCCGCGATTCTCCGGCACCACCAAGAAGGGCAAGAACTGGCTCTTCGGTTTCCGTTACGCCAAGGTCGTCTTCGGCACCTGGTGGCGTGAGCGGTAGTTAACCCTGGAGACTCTCCAGGTAGACCGCTTCGAGGGCCTGGCGTAGTTCCTCGCTCTTGGCGGTTATTTGCGAACGTGAGACCCGACCCTGCGAGACGGGCGGCAAGATCGGTGGGCCAATCACGATGCGAATCTTGGCCGGACGCGGAATCCTGGCCCCCAACGGCATCGCTCGGTCGCTGCCGCCGATTCCCACGGGCACCACGGTCGCCCCGGTGCGCGCGGCGATGAACATGGCGCCGTCGTTGATCGTNNGCGTACCTTCGGGAAAGAGCACCAGGGCCTGGCCCTGACGCAGGACCTCTTCGGCCAATTTCATCGACTCGCGGTCCGTCTGGGCGCTGCGGCGAATGGGAAAGACGCCCAGGTGGCGAAGCAGCGAACCGAACCACTTCACCTTGAAGAGGCCGTCCTTGGCCATGANNAAAAGACCTTGCGCGGCGAGATGAACACGGTGAAGACAAAGTCCACGTTGGAGCGGTGGATCGGCGCGATGAGCACCGGACCACTCAAGGGGATGTTCTCGCGGCCCGTCACCTCGGGACGAAAGAGCAGCCGGGAGAAGCCCGACACGATGGCGGCCACCAGGCGGTAGACCAGGGACTTAGAGGGATCTAACTTCAGCGACGCGTGCTCAGGCATTGCACAATCTCCTTCGCCACCTCGTGGGCACTGCGCCCGGTCGTGTCAAAGAACAACGCGTCGTTCGCTTGACGCAGGGGCGAGGTCACCCTCGTCGAATCCGCTTCGTCGCGCCGGGCGAGCGACGCAGC
>PLXU01000201.1 GCA_003151555.1 Acidimicrobiaceae bacterium
CTGCGCTGCATCCACTGCGACCTGTGCGTGGAGGCCTGCCCCACGCAGGCCATCACCGAATCCAAGATGTTCGAGTTCTCCTTTACCAATCGGGCCGACGCGATCTACACCAAGGCCGAACTGCTCGTCGACGATCAGGGCGTGCCCCAGCGCCTTCCCTGGGAGGACTGGCGCGAGGGTGAAGCGGAGATGACCGGCGGGTGGATGCGCGCCGCGTCGCCCAACGGCGAGGCCGCCTACGAGGGGGTGGTCCAGTGGACGGGCGATCTCGGTTTCGGGGTACGCGCCGCCGAGGCGGGCCAGTCGCAGAACCGCGACGACGCAGCCACGGGCTCGAAGCAGATTCGCAGCGTCTTTCCCAGGCACCTGTTGGCCGAGGACGTGCCGCTCGACCAGCGCGGCCTGCAAGGCATGGTTCGCCAGGCCAGGGCCAAGATGCCACGACGGCACCGTCGAGGCGAGCACTGATGTTGTCGGTGGCCTACGCAGTTCCGAGCATTTTGATCTTCGTGACGTCGGCCGTGCTGATTCTGGTCGGTGCGCTGGGCGTCATCAACGTGAAGAATCCCGTGCACGCGGCCCTAAGTCTCATCATGACGCTCTTCGGCGTGGCGGTCGCGTTCGTCGCCCAGTCGGCCGACTTCCTGGCCGCGGTGCAGATCATTGTCTACGCCGGGGCCATCGTCGTGCTCTTCCTCTTCGTCATCATGTTCTTGGGCGTGGACCGCCGCGACTCGGTCACCGTCGATCCGCTGGTCGGCCAGCGGGCATTCGCGGGCGTCGGTGTAGTGATCACGGTGGCCGGCCTGATCACCCTGATGGCCCGTTCGCACTGGGTCACCGGGGCCCTGTCGGTCTCCACCAAGGGCCACGCGTTGGCGACCGGGTCCCAGAACGTCAAGCAACTCGGCACCGCCATCTTCACGACGTACCTCTTCGCCTTCGAGGCCACGGCCGCGCTGTTAGTCATTGCGGTGGTCGGCGCGGTAATGCTGGCGCGGCGCGATCGCCTTGTGGATCCGCAGGAGGTGGACGTATGAACGTACCCGCCGCCTGGTATCTGGTGCTGGCCGCGCTGCTCTTCGGGGTGGGTGCCTTTGGCTTTCTCACCAAGCGCAGCGCGCTGATCATGTTTATGTGCGTGGAGCTGATGCTCAACGCGGTCAACCTCACCTTCGTGACGTTCGCGCGCACGCTCAGCGACGTCGGGGGACAGGCCACCGTGTTCTTTGTCATGGTGGTGGCCGCTGCCGAAGTGACGGTCGGACTGGGCATCGTGGTGGCGGTCTTTCGACGAAGGTCCTCGACGTCGGTGGATGAACTCTCGGAAATGAAGGGTTGATGGCGCACATCGCCACACTGATCCTGCTCATGCCGCTGGTCGGCTACCTGCTCGTGCTGCTCAACGGCTCGCACCTCAAGGAAAAGCCCGTTGGTTATCTGGCGACCGCCGTCGTCGGCGTGAGCTTCGTCTTAAGCGTGGTCGAGTTCTTCCTCTTGCTGCACCAGACGAACCGCGAGGTCACGGTCAACCTCTTCTCGTGGATCAGCGTTGGCACCCTGCACGTGCCGGCGGCGTTGCTGGTCGATCCGCTCTCGATCACCATGTGCCTCTTCGTGACCGGCATCTCGATGCTGATCCACCTCTACTCCATTGGCTACATGCACGCCGAGCGGGACTTCCGCAAGTTCTTCCTCTACCTCAACCTCTTTGTCTTCTCGATGCTGCTGCTGGTGCTGGCCAACAACCTGGTGCTGACGTTCGTGGGCTGGGAGGGCGTCGGGCTCTGTTCCTACTGGCTGGTGAGCTTCTACTTCGACCGCGAGAAGGCCGCCTCGGCGGGCAAGAAGGCCTTCATCTACAACCGCGTCGGCGACGTCGGCATGTTGGTCGCCATGTTCCTGATCTTCTCGCGCACCGGTACGTTGACCTACCTCAGCATCTTCTCCAAGGTCGGTTTGATGACGCCGACCGTGGCGACGTTGGTGGTGCTCACCCTCCTGCTCGGTGCGACCGGCAAGAGTGCGCAGATTCCCCTCTTTAACTGGTTGCCGGACGCGATGGAGGGCCCGACACCCGTCTCCGCGCTTATCCACGCGGCGACGATGGTGACGGCCGGGGTGTACCTGCTCTGTCGCATGTCGCCGGTGCTGGCGCTCTCGGTACCCGGGCGCACCACCATCGGCATCGTCGGTGGCGTGACGGCCTTCGTGGCCGCCACCATTGCCTGCTCGCAGAAGGACATCAAGAAGGTGCTGGCCTTCTCCACCATCTCGCAGATCGGCTACATGGTCCTGGCGGTGGGCGTGGGCGCCTACTCGGCCGCCATCTTCTTGATGATCGCGCACGCCTTCTTCAAGGCGCTGCTCTTCTTGGGCTCGGGTTCGGTCATCCACTCGCTCAACGGCGAACAGGACCTGCAAAGGATGGGCGGGCTGCAGAAATATCTGCCGCTCACCTTCCCCACGTTCCTCATTGGTTGGCTGACCATCTCGGGCGTGCCGCCCTTCGCCGGTTTCTGGTCCAAGGGCGACATACTGGCCAACGTCTTCGAGGCCAATAAGATCCTCTGGGCCTTGGCCGTGCTGACCGCGCTGCTGACGGCCTATTACATGAGCCGACTCTTCGTCCTGACCTTCCGCGGCAACGAGCGGTTCCGCGAAGTGACCCAGGGCCACGACCCCCACGAATCGCCCTGGGTCATGACCACGCCGCTGGTAGTGCTGGCGGCCCTCTCCATCGTCGGCGGTCTGATTGACCTGCCCTGGATACATCACAACTCGCTGAGCGGATTCCTCGATCCCAGCTTCGGTTTCCTGCCGATCATCGGGCACGCGAGTGGCCTCGCCCAGACCGGTCTCGCCGTGGTCGACGTCGCGGTGGCCATCTTCGGCATCCTGGCGGCCTTCTCCATCTGGCGAAACGGCGCTGATCAGCCTCGCTACGAATCCTCCTTCCTGGAGAACGTGTGGCATTGGGACGACGTCTACGACGACGCGATCGGCAAGCCCTTGACCGTTGCCTCGCAGTTCGGCGATGACGTCATTGAACCCAACATCATCGATGGCGCCGTNNGCAATGGCGCTCGGTCTCGCGGTCATCGTTGTCTACCTGGTGGCGAGGGTCGGCTGATGCACTCTTCGGCGTGGTTGACCCTTCTGCTTGTCGTGCCGCTGGTCGGGGCGTTGGCAGCGATGTTGGTGCGCAAGGTCGACGGACGCGCGTACGCCGTGGGTGTCGTCACGGCCAGCCTCGAGATGGCGCTGACGCTGGTGATCGCGGTGCTCTACAACAACCACGTGGCCAAGGCCCAGACCTTCGACTTCGCCAGCCGCCACGTGCTCTCCGCCCCCTTCGGGTTGGCATACGACGTGGCGCTCGACGGCATCTCGTTGTTCATGGTCGTGCTCTGCGCGCTGGTGCTGCTGCTGGCGTTGCTGGGCGCGCGCGACAAGCGGCGCGAAGGCGAGTTCGTCGCCTGGCTATTGCTGCTCACCTCGTTCACCATGGGCAGCTTCGTGGCCCACGACCTGCTCGAGTTCTTCATCTTCTTTGAACTCACGCTGGTGCCGACCTATTTCATCGTTGCCCTTTGGGGCGGCGCCCAGCGCGCCCAGGCCGCCATGAAGTTCTTTGTCTACACCTTCACCGGCTCGGTCTTCCTCTTCGTCGGCACGCTGTACCTGGGTTTTCTGCACCAGCACCAGACCCAGGGGGCACTGACCTTTGCCTACGCGGCCCTGTCGCAGACCTCGATGAGCCACGGCACGGCCGTGTGGCTCTTCATTGCCTTCGGCGTTGCCTTCGCGGTCAAGTCACCCATCTGGCCTCTGCACACCTGGTCGCCCATCTCGTACGCCGAAGCACCGATCGCCGGATCGGTCGAGATGTCCGCGCTGCTGGCCAAGCTCGGCTCCTACGGACTGCTGCGCTTCACGATCGGGCTGCTGCCGCTGGCTTTCGTGACGATGCGCCCGATCATCCTGACCCTGGCCGTCATCGGCATCCTCTACGGCTCGGCGCTGGCCTGCGTGACGCCGGACCTCAAGCGACTGGTCGCGTACTCGTCGCTGGCCCAGATGAGCTTCATCACGTTGGGACTGATGGCCGGGTCCAAGATCGCCATGGTCGGCGCGGTGCTGTTGATGTTCAACCACGGCGTCATCACGATTGGCTTCTTCCTCATCATTGGCTTCGTCGAACGGCGCCGCGGCACCGCCACCATCAAGGACCTGACCGGCCTGCAGGGACCGGCTCCGGTGATGGCCGCGATGTTCACCGTCGTCATGCTCGCCTCGATTGGCCTGCCCGGCCTGTCGGGCTTCGTGAGTGAGTACCTGATTCTTATCGGCACCTTCGCCACGCACGCCTGGTGGGGCGTGTTCGGTGCCCTGGGCGTGGTCGCCGCGGCGGTCTACCTGCTCTGGGCCTACCAGCGCGTCTTTCACGGCCGCGCCACGGGCGAGAACGCGGTCATGGCCGACGCCACGACCAAGGAGCGCTGGGTCATCGCGCCGGTCATTGTCCTCATCATCGTGCTGGGCGTCTTCCCCCGTCCGGTGCTCGATCGCATCTCGCCCTCGGTCCAGCAACTGATTGAGCACGTCGCGCCCACAGGAGCGACCAAGTGAGCGTGTCGATTCCCCACATTCACTACCTGGCGATCCTGCCCGTGCTCATCCTCTTTGGCGGCGCCCTGGCCCTGCTGATCGCGACCGCATTGGTGCGCACCAAGGTGACCACGCTGGTCGCGACCAGTGCCACGGTGCTGGTGAGCGTGGCGGCCCTGGCGTCCACCTTCTTCCAGTGGCGCTGCATCGACCGCGAAGGCGCGAGCACGACCATTGCCCACGCCATCGTGCTCGACGGCTTCTCGGTGGTGGCGACCGGGGTCATTGTCCTGGGCCTGGCGCTGAGCGCCCTGGTGGCCCACGATTGGGCCATCCGCGAACGGGTGTCGGGGGCGGAGTTTCACATCCTGGCCCTGGCCTCGAGCGCCGGGGCCGTGTTGATGACCCAGGCCAACGACCTCATCGTCATCTTCCTGGGTCTCGAGATCCTCTCGATCGGTCTGTACGTGTTGGTGGCCTTTGATCGGCACCGCGCGACCTCGGCCGAGGCGGCGCTCAAGTACTTCCTGCTGGGCGGCTTCGCCTCGGCGATCTTCATCTACGGCGCGGCCCTGGTCTACGGCGCGACGGGCTCGACCAACCTGTCGTCGATCTCGTACTTCTTAGGGGCCAACGTGGTGCTGCGCCCGGGTCTGCTCTACGCCGGCGGCGCGCTGTTGCTGGTGGGCTTCGCCTTCAAGGTGGCGGCCGTGCCCTTCCACCTCTGGTCGCCCGACGTCTACCAGGGGGCGCCGACGCCGGTCACCGGGCTCATGGCCTCGATCGTCAAGGTGGGGGCCTTCGCCGCCTTCATCCGGGTGCTCATCTCGGCGCTCGGCACCCAGCTCGACACCTGGCGGCCGATCCTGTGGGTGCTCATCATCTTCACCACCCTCGTCGGCGCGGGTATGGCCCTGGTCCAACGCAACACCAAACGCATGCTGGCCTACTCGTCGATCAACCACGCGGGCTTCATGATGCTGGGCATCTGGGCCGGCACCATCCGTGGCACGGCGGCGACCCTGTTCTACGTGATGACCTACGCGCCCGTCGTCATCGCCACCTTCGCCGTGCTCACGCTGGTGGGCGGCTCGGGCGACGAACACCACGGCATCGAGTACTACCGCGGACTGGCGCGCCGTCAGCCCTGGTTGGGCGGCGCGCTCGCGGTGCTGTTGTTGTCCCAACTCGGCGTGCCGCTCACCACGGGCTTCTACGCGAAGTTCGCCGTCCTGGCGGCCGTTATCGACGCCAACAGCGCGACCCTGGCGGTCGTGGCCCTGCTGGGCGCCGCCATCGCGGCCGTCTTCTACCTGCGCTGGACCTTCACGCTCTACGCCGACGACGAGCTCGACGCCACGCGCATCGTCGTGCCGCGCGTGACGGGCTTCGTCATAACCTTCGGCGTCGTGACGACGGTCCTCTTCGGCGTCTGGCCCGGCCCGCTGGCCGCCCTGGCCCAGCACGCGACGGTCCTCTTTAGCCCATGAGCCGGGTGGCCATCGTCACCTGTGAGGGCAACGACGTGGACCCCGATTCTCCGCTGCTCTTGGCGGCGCTCGAGGCGGCCGGCATGCCCGGCGAGCTCGTCATCTGGGACGACCAGCACGTTGACTGGGAGTCGTACGATCTGTGCGTCATCCGCTCGACGTGGGACTATTCGCAGCGCCTCGACGAGTTTCTCGCCTGGGCCCAGGATGTCGCGCGACTGGAGAATCCCTATCCGGTCGTGAAGTTCTCCACCGACAAGCACTACCTGGGCGAGCTGGCCGCTCGCGGCCACGCCGTCGTGCCCTCGACCTTCTGCGACGTGGGCGGCGAACCGGTCTTTCCCGAGGGCGACTTCGTGGTCAAGCCCTGCGTCGGGGTGGGCTCCATCGACGCCGCGCGCTACCGTGACAACGAGCACGCGGCCGCGCGTCACCACGTCTCGAGCCTGCACGAGAGCGGGCGCGACGCGCTGATCCAGCCCTACGTGCAGTCAGTGGACGTGGTGGGCGAGCGGGCGTTGATCTTCGTGGCCGGCACGTTCGCGCACGCCATGACCAAGGCGGCGCTGCTCAACACGCCGCCCGACGAGCGCGACTGGCTCTTTCGCCGCGAGCAGATGTCCGTGGCGGTCGCAGAGCCGAGCGCCGTTGCCTTCGCCCAAGGGGTGCTGGACGAACTCGGCTATCACAACCTGCTCTACGCGCGCGTGGACCTGGTGGGCGTCGACGGGGGCTGGGCGGTCATGGAACTGGAACTGGTGGAGCCCTCGCTCTTCCTCTCCTACGACGCCGAGACGACGCGGTGCCTCGCCGAGGCTATCAAGCGCCGCGCGATCAACGCGACGCCACGTCGCTGATCTGGCGGGCCGCCTCCAACACCTCGGCCGGCACCACCGTGCCCGGACGGTTCGACGGGTCGCTCGCCAGGAAACGACCGATGACCGGTAGCTCGGTGATGGACTCGGCGCGCAGGATGGCGGCCACCACCGGCACGAAGCTCTCGAGCGCGGGGTAGACCAGGTAGCGCGGCAGCCACTTCGGTTGGTACTTCGCGTTAAAGCTCCACAGCGACTCAATCGGCAGGATGCCCGAGAGGCGCTTTAACGTCCAGCGCTCGACGCGGGTGAACGTGCCCTCGCCGCGCTCGCCGTCGAGCACCGAACGAAAGGCCGAGAAGTTGAGGCTGAGCCCGCGCACGCCCTGATCGCCCAGGTGCTTGATGGTCGAGCACAGCGCGTAGTCGACCAGGCCGTTGGGGTGCTCGCCGGGGTCGCGGCGCATGAGGTCGAGCGAGTAGCCGTCGATGGCCGGCGAGGGCACGAACTGACAGGCCGCCACCGGCCGGCCGTCGGGACCGTAGACGACGGTGAAGAGCAGTCCCTTGTCCTTGGGGTCGAAGAGCCGGCCCAGCATCATCGAAAAGCCCCGCTCGTCCTCGCCGCGGCGCAGCAGCGAGATCATGTCGAGCAGTCCCGCCACGTGGCGCGGATCGATCTCGGCCGGGTCGAGGAACTTGACCGTGTAGCCCTTGCGCGCCAAACGGCTGCAGGCCTGGCGCAGGCCCTTCATCTTGCCGCCCTCCAACGAGAAGCTGGGACAGTCCACGATGGCCTCGTCGCCCAGGTAGAGGTAGTGCAGCCCGGCCGAGTGATAGATCGGCAACCACTCCTCGCCGGCGCCCATGATGCCCAGCGTCCAGCCGTGCGTCTCGGCGTAGGCGCGAAAGGCGCTGAAGACTTCGGTGCGCTCCTCCTGGGGCCCGATGGGGTCGGGCGAGAGCAGCGCCACCCCGCCGTAGACGGCGTAGGCCACGAGTGAGTCGCGGTAGAAGAAGAACTGCTTGTCGTCGCGTAACGCGAAGTAGTCCAGCGTGCCGCGCCCGTGGCGGCGCACGATTTCGCGCGCGCGCAGCTCGGCGAGCCTCCGTTCGGCGCTGGTGCCCTTCTCCGAGAGGCGCCGATCGACGACGGGGCGCGTGATGAGGTAGAGCGCGCTGATGATGAGCGAGATCCCGATGACGGCGAGCGAGGGATTGATGAAGTCGGCCACGCCGTCGGGCAGGTGGATGCTGTGCTGGGCGACCAGGCGCTCCACGCAGGCCGCGAGCACCACCCCGAAGGCGGGGAGATGGTGGCGCGCGGGCGAGAATTCAATGGCGAAGGTGGCGGTCAATGCGGCCACTACGGCGATGAGACCGAGGCGCGGCAGCGCCGAACGCACGCTGGAACGGTCCGACGTCCCCTGGAAGTACTGGCGCTGGATGATGAGCAGACCCAAGAGCACGGCCGCGAGGATCGAGGAGAAGACGCTGCCCGCGCGCACCAAGTGGGCCACGATCGTGATGCCCAACGCCGCCACGACGATGAACCAGGCCCGACGCTGGCCGCGACGCAGCCCGCGGGCCATCATGATCATGCCAATGCCGGCGACGGCGGTGACGGCGGCGGCCGACTGGGCCACGCCCAGGGGCAGCATCGTGAGCACGTGGTGCAGACGGCTGTGCAGTGGCAGCGAGGCCGACACGGCCACGTTGATGAAGCCCACCAGGAAGATAAGCCCACTGGCCCAGCGGCGCACGAAGCGTTGATGGCGCTGGACGCGCAAGCCGTCGCCGGTGAGGGGAAAGGGCGTGCCGGCGGGCCAGGATCCGATGGAGGAGGTGGCGAGCTGCGGCGAGGTTTGCGTGGGCGCACCGGCGACGAGGCGCTCTAAGAGCGTCGCGCCGCGCCGGGGCGACTGCGCCGCGAACAGGCGCACCTGGACCGTGCTGGCCGCCTCGATCTCGACGATGCCCAGCCGCTCGACCGGCGTGAAGACGGGTGGCAGCCCGAGCCGTCCCCGGCGCTCGACGATGACGGTGCGCGAGGGGCCCGGCGCGGCGCACACGGCGCGCTCGAGAAAGGCCAGCGCCGGACGCGGAGAGCCGCCGAGCACGGCCCCGGCCCCGCCGTTGGCACCGATGAGCCGGGCGAACTCGGTGGCGTCCACGTCACCCACTCGCGTGAGCGCCAGTGGGTCGCTCAGGGCCGGCGCGTCAACCTTGCGCGACTCGCGATCGAAGCGTCGGCGCACGATGAGCCCCGCCGCCGCCACGACCACCGCCTC
This sequence comes from Acidimicrobiaceae bacterium, assembly GCA_003151555.1. Taxonomy (GTDB): domain Bacteria; phylum Actinomycetota; class Acidimicrobiia; order Acidimicrobiales; family RAAP-2; genus RAAP-2. The sequence continues at coordinate 9,207 of PLXU01000201.1, forward strand.
GGTGGCCGCGATCAGGAGCAGGTTGAGGACCAGGTTCGCCCAGAAACTGCCGGTGTGCAGCGTGCGTACGTGCAGGTGGCGGTGGGTGAAGTGGTTGAAGATGGCGGTGAGCGTGCTCGAGAGGTCGAGGACCGCCAGGGCCAGTACCGGGAACCAGACCCAGCCGCTGAGGCGGCGATAGAGCACCCGCGAGGCCACGAAACGCGCGAGTGCGGAGGGATCTTCTAGTCGATCGGCGTCGCTGCGGTCGGACTCGTCGGCGCGCGATTGGTCGACCTCGCAGGTGCCCGCCGCGACGCACAGCTCGCGCACGCCGTTGGCCGTCACCACTTGGAGCAATAGTTCGCTCGCCAACGTGATACCGAATGACTCCAATTTGGCCTGGGGGCCGAGTGCGTGGCGCAGCTCGTGGTCGTCGTGGCCGGGCAGGACAATGAAACGGTGACCCTCCTTGTGGGTGAAGGACTCGAGCACGCGCACGAGGGCGGGCAGGTTCTTGAGCGTCGCGTCGATGAACTTGGCCAGGTCCGACGTCGCGTCGGGGTGCAAGAAGTTGCCCGCCACCACAACAATGGCCGGGTCGTCGATGTTGTCCAAGAGGTCGATCAGCTCGCGCACCGGGCGGCTCGCCTCGCTGGTGGTGGGCGAGAGGGCCAGGTCGCTCACCACGTAGACGTGGTGTCCGTACGGCACGGGCAGCGTCAGTCGTTCGTTCGCTCCCACGGCGTCTAGTCTCGCAGACATCCCCGCGGTGAACGCCGCGGACGAAAAAATGCTGATGGCAACGGACGACGAAGAAGACAATTGGCACTGGCGGGCCGGGTCCCTGACCCCGGGACCGGCCGTCATCTTCGACATTGACGGGGTTTTGGCCGACGCCGCCGGACGCCAGCACTATCTCGATTGGGGCGACTGGCACCGCTTCTTCGACGCCTGCGGCGACGATCCGATCATCGAGGAGATCGAACGGCTGCTCGAACTGCTCGACGAGTCGCTCGCCATCATCCTGTTGACCGGCCGTCCGCGCCGAGTCCAACCGCACACCGTGGCCTGGCTGGAGCGCTACGGGCTGCGCTGGGACCTGCTCATCATGCGCGAGCATGGCGACTACTCGGGGGTCGACCGTTTCAAGCGCGGCGTGCTGCGCGACCTGGTGACCAAGGGATTCGATATCCGCCTGGCCCTCGACGACGATCCCAAGAACCACGCGATGTACGTGAGCGAAGGCGTGCCCTGCATCTACATCCACTCCGGTTACTACCTTTAATTGAGGTCGTCCAGTATCTCGCGTGCGGCCCGTCGCCCGGAGCCGACGCTGGCCGGCACGCCGACGCCGTCGTAGGAGTTGCCCGCCAGCGCGAGATGCCGCACCGCGGCCGCCGCCCGGGCCGAGGCAACCAATCGCTCGTGGCCCACGAAGTACTGCGGCAGGCCCGGGCGCCAGCGCTGCACGAATGATTTGTTGGGTGCACTGAACTGGGACAACAGCACCGCGAGTTCCTGCGTGACGCGCGACGAGAGTTCTTCGTCATCGAGCTGGGACCAACGCTCGTCGTCGCTGCGCCCCACGTGCGCGCGAAGCACCACGTCGCCCTCACGTCGCAGGTGGGGCCACTTTCGATCGAGCAGCGTGATGGCCGTCACCATCATCGAACCCTCGCCCGACCAGGCGGTGCCGAGCGGCACCAGCACGCCGGTGCCGTGCTCGGGCAGCGTGACCCGCGAACGGTCGATGGCGAAGGTGATCATGGCCGCCCCCGCGGTGGTGATGGAACGTAACTCTTCGAGTGCCGGGTCGAAGTGACCGACCAGCTGCGCGCACACCTGTGCCGGCGTCGCCACGATGATGGCGTTGGCCGGGGTGGTTGTCGTGGCCGTGTCCACTTCCCAGGGGTAACCGCCCGACGGCGACTGACGCAGCGCTGTGGCCGCGACGCCGGTGCGCAGCACGACGCCGCGCTCTCTCAGTTGACGGGCCAGCTCGTCGGGCAGTGAGCCGAGGCCGCTGGTGAGCGAGCTAAACAGCGCACTCGTTGACGCCGGCGTCGGCGCGGGCATCGCCGCGTCGCCGATCTTGCGCAGGTTCTTCATCAGCGATCCGCGATGTTGCGCGGCCTCGAGCAGGGAGGGGAAGACCGACTTCGCGGAGAGTTGGTCGATGCGACCGGCCTGAATGCCGCCCACCATAGGTTCGATGAAGGTGTAGGCCAGTTCCGGTCCGAGCTTGGTGCGCAGTATCTCGCCGATGGACATATCGTCGTGAACGCTTAAGCGCCGGGCCATTATCTCGTCGCGGCGCGCGTGCGCGCGCGCCCTCCACGTGAGGCCCTTGACCGATCGCACCATGGCCGACGAGGTGGGGACCCCCAACGCCAGTCCGGTGGGCAATTCGTAGAGCGCATTCTGAAGCCAGATGCTCGAGCCGGAGGCGTCCACCGCTTCGAGACGGTCGTGCCATCCGAGCTCGTCGATCAGGGTGGTCGCTTCCGGGCGACGCGCGAGGAACCCGTCCGCACCGAGGTCAATCGTGCGGCCCGCGAAGGCGGTGGTCGCCAGGGCGCCACCCAAGTAGTTATTGGCCTCGAGCACCTCCACCCGCGGGCTCGTGTCGTGGGGTCCCGCGCGCCCGCCCGTCAATTCCCAGGCCGCCGCGAGACCGCTGATGCCGCCACCAACGATGACGACCGAACTGCGGGTCACTGGCGCGCGGCTTGGCGAACGACGGTGGCCAGGATCGCTATGAAGTCGCGGTCGCTGTTAAGTGACCTCGTGCGGTAGAGGTGCAGTCCGATTTCGTGGGCCACCTGCTGGGCCGCGACGTCGATGTCGTAGAGCACTTCGAGGTGATCGGACACGAAACCAATGGGGCACGACACGAGGTCGGTCACGCCTTCTTGCTTCTTCGTGCGCAGCACGTCCAAGATGTCGGGACCCATCCATTGGTCGGTCGTCTTACCGGCCGACTGCCACGCCACGTCGTAGCGCGTGACGCCGGCCAGCGACGCGGCGCGGTGCGCGCTTTCGGCCAGCTGGTCGGGGTAGGTGTCGCCGCTCTCGAGGATCTTCTCGGGCAGCGAATGGGCCGAAAAGATGACCTCGGTGGTGCGGTGACGCTCACCGGGCATGTCGTCGAGCACTTCGTGCACGCGAGCGGCGATAAGTTCTAAGAATCCCGGGGCCTGCCACCACTCCTCGACCGCGATGAACTCCACGGCGTCACCCAACGCCTCTCGGGCGCGCGACATGTACTGACCGGTCGACATGCCCGCCGCGTGGGGCGCGAGTGCGATGCCCACCACCCGGGTAAAACCCTCGCCGCGAAACGACTCGGCGCTCTCTTCGATCATGGGCGGCTCGTATTTCGAACCGAATCGCACGTCGAATTGACCGGGGGCCTGTTCGTCCAGCGTGCGCGACAGGGCCTCGACCTGGTCGGCGGTGCGCTGGGCCAAGGGCGAGATGCCGCCAATCGCGTTGTAGCGAAAGACCAGGTCAGCGAGCTGTTCGGCGCTCGGAGGTCGGCCGTGGCGAATGCGGGTGTAGTAGGCCTCAACGTCGCCCGGGGTGCTCGGCGTGCCGTAGGCCATGACGAGCACCCCGGTCTTCACGCAACCCCCGCGCGGCCTTCGTCGTGCACGACCTGCACGATCGCTTCGAGTACGGCCGGATCCGTGGAGGGCAGTACGCCGTGACCGAGGTTAAAGATGTGTCCGGCCTCGTGGCCGGCGCGCGTCAGGACCTCGCGGGCCGCGGCGACGCCGAGCGCGACGCCACTCAAACAACGCGCCGGATCGAGGTTGCCCTGCACCGGGGTGTGACCGACCCGGCGTCGGCCCTCGTCGAGATCGACGTGCCAGTCAATGCCCACCACCGAGCTACCGGCCTGGGCCATCAGATCGAGCAACTCACCGGTGCCCACGCCAAACAAGATCGTGGGTACGGCGAGCTCGGCGATTCCTTCGAGCACCCGCGTCGTGGCCGGCAGGGCGAAGCGCCGGTATTCGTCGCGGGTGAGCGCTCCGGCCCACGAGTCGAAGAGCTGCAGCGCCCGAGCCCCGTGTTGCACCTGGGCGCGCAAGAAGGCAATCGTGATGGCGCCGATGCGTTCGAGCAGTTGGTCAAAGAGCGCCGGGTCGGTGTGCATCAGACTCTTGATCACCGCGAAGTCCCGGGTGGGACCGCCCTCGACCAGGTAGCTGGCGATCGTGAAGGGGGCGCCGGCGAAACCGATCAGCGGGGTGTTGGTGTTGGCCAATTCCTCCACCACCAGTTGTACCGTGCGGGTGACGTGACCAATGTCCTCGAGCGTCAGATCACGCAGACGCGCCAGATCCTCGCGCGACGTAAAGGGCCGCTCAATGACGGGACCGCGACCGGGGACGACCTCGACGCCGAATCCAATGGCGGCGAAGGGCACCACGATGTCCGAAAAGAGGATGGCCGCGTCGACGCCGTAGCGGCGCACGGGCTGCAAGGTGACCTCGCACGCCAGTTCGGGTATGGAGATGGCCTCCAAGATCGAGCCGGTTCCGCGCAGGGCGCGATATTCGGGCAAGGAGCGGCCGGCCTGACGCATGAACCACACGGGAACGTGCTCAACGCTCTCGCCGCGACAGGCCCGAAGAAACACTGGCTCGCTCACAACACTCCTCTGATCACTTTCAATCTAGATGGCGAGGGACTTTTGGTCATTTTGAAGAACGGTCACGGTCGCCTAGGATAGACAATCCCCTAATTAGGGAGAAAGTGAGGGGTCATTGTGGCGCACGATCGTGAGATTGCCGAGGAACAGTCGTTTCTCGATCTCTCCTTGGGCGCCCTGGACCACATGCGCGCCGAGGCGCGCTCCCTTCGTGACAGCGCGGCCGTCGCCAACATGCGCGGGGCCGGTGATTTGGTCGAGCGTGACGTCGTCATGGCGACCGCCCTGTCGCGCCTGGACCAGTTGGCTATCGGTGACCAGCCCCTCTTCTTCGGACGCATTGATTACGTGGCCAATGGCTCGGGCCACGCCGACACGTACCACGTTGGTCGACTCGCCGTGTCCGACGAGCAGCTGAACGCGCTGGTGGTGGACTGGCGCGCGCCGGTGGCCGAGGCCTTCTACCGGGCCACTGGTGTGGAGTCGCTCGGACTGTCGCGGCGTCGTCACGTCGCCATTCACAACAACGAAGTCACCGGTGTTGAGGACGAGTACTTCGCCGACGACAACGGCGAACTCTCGCTGCCCGCGGACGAGGTTCGCGCGGCCACGCGAGAGGGGCTGATCGACGGGGGCTTCGCGCTGGGCGGACCGGGCGCGTTGCTGGCGGCCCTCGGTCAGGCCCGCACCGGGCACATGGGCGACATCATCGCGACCATCCAGGGCGAGCAGGACCAGATCATCCGCACGCCGCTGGCCGGCATCCTGCTCGTCCAGGGCGGACCGGGCACTGGCAAGACCGCGGTGGCGCTGCACCGAGCGGCCTACCTTCTCTTTACGCATCGCAACACCCTCGAGCGCCAGGGCGTGCTCGTGGTGGGACCCAATCCCTTGTTCCTCAACTACATCGAGAACGTGCTGCCGTCACTCGGCGAGTCGGGCGTAACGCTGTCGACGATTTCGGGTCTGGTGACCAACGTGCAGGTCCGGGGTCGTGACAGTGAGCCGACCGACTTCTTAAAGGGCGACCCGCGCATGGTGAGTTTCATTGCCCGGGCGCTGCGCACCCGCCAGCATCCCCTGCGCGAGGACGTCGAGATCCCCGTCGGTCGGGCCATCGTGGTCTTAAAGGCGATCTACACCAAGGAGATTGTCGAGCGGGCCCGGCGTCGGCCCGGCAACCACAACCAGCGCCGCTCGGCCATCGGGCGAGAACTGGCTAACCGCCTGGCCAGTGAGTACCAGGACCGATTCGTGCACGACGTCTCCGACGAGATTGCCCAGGTCAGCGAACTGGCCGATCTCATCCGGATGACCCCGCAGTTCAAGGAGGTGCTCCAGCGCATCTGGCCGCGACTGTCGGGCCAGGAATTGCTCTACGACCTCTTTGGTGCGCCGGCGCTCATTCGCGCCGCCGGCAAGGATCTCTTGAGCGACGAAGAGATGCAACTGCTCTACCGACCGCGAGCGGCGACGCTCGAAGAGACGCGATGGACCAAGGCCGACGCGGCCCTGATCGACGAGGCCCGCATCCTCTTGGGACCGCGCCGTCGGCCGCGGCCGGCTCCCAAGGTCGGCGAGTCGGACATCCTCGAGGGCGTGGACCTCGACGCCTACGCGTCCAACGTACGCGCGGCAGCACTGCGTGAGGCGGCCCGGCTGGCGCCCACCCTGAGCCTGGACCTCGACGAGGCGGAATTTGTCACCTACGGTCACATCGTGATCGACGAGGCGCAGGATCTCTCACCCATGGAGCTACGTGTACTGAAGCGCCGTGACCTCACCGGTTCGATGACCATCGTGGGCGACATGGGCCAGGCGACCACGATCTCGTCGTCGGCTTCGTGGAACTCGTTGCTCGAGGTCCTGCAACCGCGTCGCACCTTGACCCGGGTGGACCTCACGGTGAGCTACCGCACGCCCGAAGAGGTCCTGGACTTCGCGGCGCCGACGTTGCGCGCGGCCGCCCCCGACCTCGAGCCGCCCCTTCCCGTGCGCCGGGCCGGTTCGGCGCCCACGGTCGAGGTCGTGACACCGGCGGACTTTGACCAGACGCTGCTCGAAGCCACCCGGCGCGAGTCCAAGTTGGTGGCGCCCGGACGGGTGGCCGTCATCGTCACCGGTGCTCGGGTCGGCGAAATCGTGGATCTGTTGCGCGAGGGGGGCCTCGACGCCATTGATCCGCGCGAGCAGGAATCTCGCGGGCTGAGTGCCGACCTAGTGGTGCTGGCGGCGGAAGGGGCCAATGGGCTGGAATTCGACGCCACGATCGTGGTCGAGCCGGCCCAAATCGCGAGCCGAGGCTCGTCGGATCCGCAGGTCTCGACGGCGCGCGGGTTGCGGACGCTCTACGTCGCCATGACCCGCCCGACGCGACGCCTGGGCATCGTGGCCTGCACGGAATTGCCGGCCTCTCTGCGATGATCGGCCCCGGCCAAACCATTTGGGGTCGCGATTTCTACTAGAAATGTACCAGTGAGTCAGGCAATCCCCCTTAACGGCCTGGCGAAGCAAGAGAAGATTGTTCACGATCGACCACCGATGTTGGCCATCGGTGTGATGATCTGGCTCGGCAGCGAGCTGATGTTCTTCTCGGGACTCTTCGCCGCCCTCTTTACTATTCGCGCGCACCTGGCCGTCTGGCCGCCGGCCGGTACCAAGCTCGACACGCTGCAGGCCGGTGTCTTCACCATCATCTTGGTGGCCTCCTCGTTCACCATGCAGTGGGCGGTGTGGCTGATTGAACACCGCCGACGCGCCGAGGCGAGGCGGTGGATCATCACCACCATGATCATGGGCACCCTGTTCATCTCCAACCAGGCCTACGAGTGGACGCACGTGGCGACGCGCTGGAACACCAACTCCTACGGATCGATCTTCTTCGTCACCACTGGCCTGCACGGATTGCACGTCTTCCTGGGTCTGGTCGCCATGGCCGCCCTGCTCTTTCGCATGCGCGGCAGCGAGGGTGACCCCGGCGAGCTCTCCACCTTCCAGGGCGTGAGTTACTACTGGCACTTCGTTGACATCGTGTGGATTGGGTTGTACTCAGCCCTCTTCCTGCTCAAGTAGGCGAACGTGATGACTTCGTTCTTCAAGCGCGTGATTGTTTATTCGACACTTTTGTTGCTTAGCTTGGGACCGGTCGCGTTGTTCACCGGTAACGCCAATGCGTCGGGTCAAAAGCCGTACCAAACGCCCTACCAAACCACGCGCAAGAACGCGGGCACGCCGAACTCGTCGATTGTCAAAAAGGACAAGAACGGCATGGTCATCACTTACGGCAACAGTGCGATCCTGTACAAGGCGCCCCCGTCCGCACTCGACGCGATAGGTGAAGCGCTCTTCATGCAGAACTGCGCGTCGTGTCACGGCACCAAGGCCAACGGCGTGCCGGCCAACGGCGTCTCGGGGGCGTACCCGAACCTGGTGGGACTGGGCCCGGCGACCATTGACTTCTGGATTGACTCGGGACGCATGCCGGCGACGAACCCGCGCGCCGTGGAGGCCCCGCGCCGTTTCGCTCGTCTGACCCCCAGCCAGGCCCTCGCGGTGTCCGCGTGGGTGAACTCGCTCGATCCCAGCCTGCCCGACATTCCCACGCCCAACCTCACCAACGCCAACGTGGCCGACGGGGCCGCGCTCTTCGCGCTCAACTGCGCGGCCTGTCACACCATCGAGGGCGACGGCGACGCGTTGGCCAACTCCACGTTCGCCCCGTCGCTGCGCGACATCCCGGCCTACCAGGTCGTCGAGGCAATTCGTACCGGCCCCGGCAATATGCCGCGATTCACCGGCAACCTGAGCGACTATCAGGTGCGCGACATTGTCAAGTACGTGACGACGGAGATTCAACACCCTAATAACCCGGGCGGACTGGGACTGGGCGGACTGGGACCGGTGGCCGAAGGATTCGTCGCGTTGCTGTTAGGCGTCGGGCTCCTGGCCCTGATCGGCTTCTGGGTGGGAGAGCGCGAATGAGCGACCGGCACGAAGAGCGCACGCCGGTGCACCTGCAGGGTCTGTCGCCCAACGACCCTCACCTGCAGCCCGCGTCGAAGAATCCCCAGCAAGTCGAGCGCGTGATCGCCGTCTGTTTTGTCCTGGGCCTGGTGTTGGTCGCGGCCTTCGGTGCCTGCTTCTGGATCAACGCCCAGCCGTGGAAACTGGGCGCCACGCTCGGCGGCGGCATGACCTTCCTAGGTATCGGTCTGGTGGCCTGGGGCAAGTACCTGATGCCCCAGGGTCCGTTCGTGGAGGATCGTCACGCGCTGGCCAACTCGAAAGACGACCGCGACGCCTTCGCCGCTTCCATTGTCCAACGCGGCGGCGACGTGGTGAAGCGGCGCAAGCTACTGGGCGGGCTGCTCGGTTCCGGACTGGGCGTCTTCACCGTCGTGGCCATGTTCCCGCTGCTGCGCAGTTTGGGCCCACTGCCCAAGAAGACCCTCGATCACACCGACTGGAAGAAGGGTTCGTACGTGGTTGACAGCACGGGACGGCGTGTCAAGGCCGGTGACCTGGCGGTGGGATCGATCGTGACGGTCTACCCTGAGGGCACGCAGAACAGCGACCGGGGCCAGGCCGTTGACCAGACCGTGCTGATACGAATCTCCAATGAGAATTTCACCACCATGAAGGGTCGCGAGAACTGGGGGCCGAAGGGTTACCTGGCCTACTCCAAGCTCTGCACCCACCTGGGCTGCCCGGTGGGACTGTACGAACAGCAACTGCAGGTGCTCGTCTGTCCCTGTCACCAGTCGACCTTTAACGTGTTAAACGGCGCTGTACCGGAGTTCGGACCGGCCCCGCGTCCGCTGCCGCAGCTGGCGCTGTACATCGACGCGTCGGGCAACCTGCGCGCGCAGAACGATTACGACCAGCCAGTTGGTCCGGGATTCTGGGAGCGCTCGTGAGCATCGACGTGCCCAACACCAAGCGCGCGAGGGCGCAGGCCAAGGGTCCGTTCGGTTCGGTGGGCAAGGTCCTCGACGAGCTGGACGACCGCCTAGGCGTCGCCAAGGGCGGTCGCACCTTCATGGACAAGATCTTCCCCGATCACTGGTCCTTCATGCTCGGTGAGATCGCGCTCTATTCGTTCGTGATCCTGCTCGTGACCGGCGTCTTCCTGACGCTCTATTACATCCCGAGCCAGGACCTGGTGACGTATCACGGCACCTACCTGCCACTCGACGGCATGCGCGTCACCGAGGCGTACGCCTCGACTGTCAACATGTCCTTCGCCGTGCGCGCCGGTCTCTTGATGCGTCAGATGCACCACTGGTCCTGCGACATCTTCGTGGGCGCGATTGTCGTGCACATGGCGCGCGTGTTCTTCACCGGCGCGTTCCGCAAGCCGCGCGAACTCAACTGGTCGATCGGCCTCACGCTGTTGACCTTGGCCATCATCAACGGCTTCCTCGGTTACTCGTTGCCCGACGACCTCATCTCGGGCACCGGCATTCGCATTGCGTATTCCATTGTCTTGGCCATACCGTTGGTGGGCACGTACATTGGCTTCTGGCTCTTCGGGGGCAACTTCCCCGGCACGATGATCATTCCGCGATTCTTCATCCTGCACGTGCTGATTGTGCCGGGCATCATGATCGCCTTGGTCGGCGCGCACCTCTTCCTGCTGGTGCGCCAGAAGCACACCCAGTTCCCCGGCAAGGGTCGAACCGAGAAAAACGTGGTCGGCTCACCTATGTTCCCGGTCTTCATGGCCAAGACCACCGGCTTCTTGTTCGTCATCGCCGGCATCACCGCGCTGCTGGGGGCCTTCGCCCAGATCAACCCCATCTGGCAGTTCGGTCCCTACGAGGCGTCGAGGATCTCCTACGCCGTCCAGCCCGACCTCTACATGGCCTTCCTCGACGGGGCACTGCGCATCTGGCCGTCGTGGAGCTTCCACAGCTTCGGCCATACAATCCCGTTCGAGGTGACGGTGCCGGCGCTCATCCTGCCCGGCCTGATCTTCGGGTTGTGCTACATGTGGCCGACGCTGGAGCGGCTATTCACCAAGGACAACGAGTTGCACAACCTGCTCGACCGCCCCATCAACCGACCCAAGCGCACCGCCGCCGGCGTGTCGATGGGCGTGTTCATCACCGTGCTGTTCTTCGCCAGTTCGACCGACGTCATCGCCAACTTCTTTCACGTCTCGCTCGAAGAAGTGCTCATTGCCATGCGCGTGCTGGTCATCATCTCACCGATCATTGCCTACCCGATCACGTACCGGATCTGTAAGGAACTCCAGCACACCCCGGGCAGCGGCAAGCGCAAGACCGCCAACGTCGTCACGCGCAGCGAGGACGGCGAGTACATCGCCACGTCCTCGCCGGTCTACGTGGACGACGCGCACCATGGGCTGGCCGCGGTGGAAGTGCCGCGCTTCATTTCTGCCGCGCCCGACGAAGAGTCCGAGACCAGCGGCACCCGCGTGGTCGAGCGCTAGGTAACGCTTTTCGACCTCGCCACCGCGCGTCGGGGGCGCCGGTTCGTCCCGTGAGCCATGCGTAGCATGGAGCCTGTGACCTCAAACGATCCGCACTGGCCGTCGGCCGCCACGCTGCTGCGCTCGGCGCCCGACCCGCAGCGTCGCAACGTGGGACTGCTCGGAATATCCACCTTCACCACCTCCTTGACGCCGCGCTCCTCGCTCAGTTCGCCGGCGGCCATTCGCGCGGCCCTCGAGCGCTACTCGACCTGGTCGTTCTCCGATCAGGTCGACCTGGCCGACACCATGTGCCTCGTGGACTATGGCGACGTCGCCGATCCCGACGGCGACGACGGTTCGTCGCGCGTGGCGTCGGCCGTTCGAAAATTCGACGACTCGTTGGAGCTGCGCATCCTGCTGGGCGGCGACAACGCCGCGACCTGGCACGCGCTGCGCGCACTGGCCGGCCACGACCTCGCCGGCTGGGGCCTCATCACGCTCGACGCGCACCTGGATAATCGTGACGGCCAGTGCAACGGTTCACCGGTTCGACAACTCTTGGACGCCGGTCTTAGCGCGCAGCACGTCGTGCAGATCGGCGTGGCTGACTTTTCCAATTCACCCTTCTACGCCCGGCGGGCCCACGAGGCCGGTGTGACGGTCATATCGCGCGACGCGCTGCGCCACCAAAGCATTGAAGAGGCGGCCACCCACGCGCTGGTCGCCGCCGGCGCGGGCGGGCGTCCGGTGTACGTGGACGTCGACATTGACGCGGCCGATCGCTCGGTGGTGCCGGGCTGTCCCGCGGCGGCCCCCGGCGGCCTCAGCGCCGACGAGATGCGACGTTTTGTCCGCGTGATCACCCACGGCGCCCAGGTGCGCGCGATCGACTTGACCGAGATTGACGTGGCGTTGGACAGCCCCGACCAGCGCACCGTGCGACTGGCGGCGCTGCTGGTGCTCGAAGCACTGACCGGTCTGCATCGGCGTCAGTAATGGTCATTCACCTTGACGTGGGCCCGCTTACTCGCGCCCACTTGATCGCGGTCGCCCGAGAGTTCGAAGTGATTGAGATCGGCGACGACGTGGTGGCTCGACTGGAACGTCAACGCCGCGCCATCGACACCTTGGTCGAGAGCGGGACACCGGTCTACGGTCTCTCGACGGGATTCGGATCGTTGGCCACGACGTACATCTCGCCCGACCAGCGCCGCGACCTGCAGCGGTCCCTGATCCGCTCGCACGCCGCCGGCGTGGGCGCGGAGGTCGAGACCGAAGTGGTGCGCGCCATGATGGTCTCGCGCCTGAGTAATCTCTGCAGCGGCGTCTCGGGCGTGCGGGCCTCGACGGCCCTGGCCTACTGCGCACTGCTCAACGCGGGCATCACGCCTATCGTGCACGAGTTCGGTTCGCTCGGTTGCTCGGGCGACCTCGCGCCGCTGGCCCACGTGGCGTTGGCGTTGATGGGCGAGGGTGACGTGCGTGACCGCGGGGGCGCACGGATGATGGCCGCGGCGGCCCTCGACGCGGCTGGATTAGCGCCAGTGGAGTTGGCCGAGAAAGAGGGACTGGCGCTCATCAACGGGACCGACGGCATGCTCGGACAGCTGGTGATGGCCATTGAAGACGGTGGACGCCTCTTGCAATTGGCCGACCTCGCCGCCGCGATGTCGGTGCAGGCGCTGCGCGGCACGGACCGCGTCTTCTTCGACGACATCCAGATGCTGCGACCCCACGTGGGCCAGCGCAACAGCGCGGCCAACCTGGTGGCGCTCTTGGCCGACTCACCCATCGTCAATTCCCATCTCGACGACACGACCCAGGTGCAGGACGCCTACTCGATGCGCTGCGCGCCACAGGTGCACGGTGCGGCGCGCGACACGTTCGCGCACGCCATCGCCGTCGCCGACATCGAACTGGCGTCGGCGATCGACAACCCCTCGGTCCTGGCCGACGGCTCCCTGGTGTCCAACGGTAACTTTCACGGCGCTCCGATTGCCTACGTCCTGGACTTCCTCGCCATTGTCCTGGCCGACGTGGCCTCCATGAGCGAACGGCGCACCGACCGCATGATGGACGTCGATCGAAGTTACGGTCTCACGCCGTTCCTCGCCCACCAGGCCGGCGTCGACTCGGGACTGATGATCGCGCAGTACTCTCAGGCCGCCATGGTCTCGGAGATGAAACGTTTGGCCGCGCCGGCCAGCGTGGACTCGATTCCCTCCTCGGGCATGCAGGAAGATCACGTGTCGATGGGCTGGCACGCCGCGCGCAAACTTCGCCGCTCGATCGACTGCTTCGCCGACGTGATCGCCATTGAACTGCTCGCCGGTGCGCGTGCCCTCGCGCTACGCGCACCCTTGGAGCCGTCACCGGCTACCGCGGCGGTGGCCGAGCGCATCAACGCCGTGAGCGGCGGACCGGGTCACGATCGCTGGCTCTCGCCCGAGATCGCCGCCGTCGCGCAACTGGTGCGCGGCGCAGAACTGCTCGACCTGGTGTCGCGCTACGTCAGATTGTCCTAAGTCAACGAAGGAGTAGTCATGGAAGGTGCCCGTCCCGTTCGCGCAGCGCGCGGCACCACGATGACCGCCCTCGGCTGGCCCCAGGAGGCGGCACTGCGCATGCTGGAGAACAACTTGGACCCCGAGGTGGCCGAACGGCCCGACGACCTGGTGGTCTACGGCGGCACCGGCCGCGCGGCCCGGGACTGGCGCAGCTTCGACGCGCTGGTGCGCACGCTCAGGACGCTCAAGGGCGACGAGACGATGCTGGTGCAGTCTGGCCGTCCGGTGGGGGTCTTTCAGACCCACGAGTGGGCGCCGAGGGTGTTGATCGCCAACTCCAACCTGGTGGGCGACTGGGCCACCTGGCCGGAGTTTCGCCGCCTCGAGGCCCTGGGGCTCACGATGTACGGCCAGATGACGGCCGGATCGTGGATCTACATCGGCACCCAGGG
>PLXU01000038.1 GCA_003151555.1 Acidimicrobiaceae bacterium
GCGACGCTCGTGATCATGACGAGGCTCGCGAGCTGATGGCCGCGGTTGAGGCAAGGGCGCCTTCGGAACCGAAGGTCACCGAGCTCGGGATGCTCTCGATCGGCCTCGTCGCGGCCGGCGTGATCTACCTGGCCGCCTCCCTGCCGCGCCACGCCGCGCTCGGGCCGGCTGTCGCGCTGCTCGCGGCCGCTGCCGCCGTCTTCGCGCTGAACCTCGTGCTGCTCGCGCGGCGACCCGGGTTCGCGTGGTGGCGGTTCCGCATCGTCGCGGGTTGGATGTTCCTCGTCTACCTCGTGATCTCGGGGATGATCGAGTACGCATTCGTCTACGACAACACACGGGGCGCTGTGCTGCTCGTGATGACGCTGCTGCTCGCTGTTTTCGCGCTCAACGTGCCGCTGATCGCCGCCTTCACGGTTGCCCGTTTCGAGCGCGAATCCGCCCGGTAGGTCGCCGCACCGCTCTGAAGTGGCTCGACCGCGGCTCGGCGAGCAGCTTGAGAGGCTGTCCGCCCTTGCGGCGGCGGTCGAGAGCTGCTCGGACGCACGGCATAGTTCCGGGCACGCATGTACCAGGGCTTCGACACTGCGGATGTCGTCGAGGACTACCGACAGCTGCTGCGGCGTGGCTCGGTGATGCGCCGGCTTGCGCTCGCGCAGCACACCGCGTGGCGGCATGCGATCCGCGCCACAGCGAGGGCCGACGAGCACCGCGTCCGCACCTGGTCTCGCGCCGGGCAGCCGGCCGAGGTGTGGGCGGTGCTTCGCGACTGGACGCTCAGCCGCGAGGAGCAAGAGCGGCTGCAGCGGCGCCTCGGCTGGCTCAGGGAAGAGTGAGCTCTAGGCGGCGCGCCAGTCGAGCTCCGCTACCGAGCCGCCCCGCACATGCACACCGCGGGCCTTCGCGACATCGTCGATCCACAGGGTGTAGTCGCCCTCGGGCAGGTTGTTGTAGACGAGTACGTGCACCGTCGCGGCGCCGAGCGCACGCCTCAGGACCTCCTTGTGCTGGCGGTCTCCGTCGTCTCCGGCCGGACTGATCTCGACCTCAGTCCCGAGGAGGGCGGGGTCGGTGTGGACGATCAGCGCCCCGATTCCCTCGCCGAGCTCGAGTACCACCGGCTGGACGCGGACCTCGTGTGCCGGATGGTGATGGTGGTGGTTGCCGTGGGCGTGGGGGTGCTCGGGCGTCTCGGGGTGTGCGTGGCTTGGGGACTGAGCTTCGATCAGCATTGGTTTCTCCGATCCCGCCCCGGCGGCGGCTGTTCCCGCCGCCGGGGCGCTGGAAGGACGATTGGATCAGCTCGACGGTGTGTCGTAGCCGTCGTAGGGCGTTCCCACGTACGGGAACGCGGCGAGGTAGCGGCTCGCGGCCGGGGCGACGCCCTGGTCGATCGCCGAGGTTGCCGCATCGGGCTTGAACGTCTTGTCGACCAGGGGAACGGTGAGGCCCGCGATCGCCCGGAGCTCGATCGTGACGACGTCGTCGAAGACGCGGCGACCGTTCGGGTACCCGGCGAGGTCACCGCCGACCACGCCGAGTGGGTTTGGCGACTTCGCCGGCGGTACGGTCACGTTCAGCCGCAGCATGTCGGCGTAGGTCTTGCCCGTGTAGTTCTGGAACCCGCCCACGACACCACTCGGAAGGCCTGTCAGCAGGATCGCGACGAGGTCGGCCCGGGCGGTCTTGAGCCCGGCCAGGTTCGGGAACACATTCGGCTAGAGCACCGGAAGCAAGCCGGACAGCTCGGGGTGCTCGACGTTGGAGAGGTACGCAGCGTCGCCCGAGGGCTGCTGCCCGTTCCAGACGTCCTTCTTGCCGAGCGGGACGATCACCTCGTTGAAGAGCGGGTTGCCGAGGCGCGAGACCTGCGTCCACGGGCCGGACTCGGACTTCGAGTCGTTCGCCGCGTCGATCATCTTCATCTTCCGGCGGCTCGAGGAACTCCAGATGCCGAGCACCGACTTGGCGCTCATCACGTCTGTCGGCTTCGTGCCGTCTGTGGTCAAGCTCTTGATCGGGATCTGGATCACGATCGAGTGGATGTTGACGGCCTTCGTGTTGTCGACGCCGGTGCCGTCAGGGGTCGGTATCAGGTGCAGGTGCTGGAACGGTCTCAGGTCGCCGAGGTCGAAGATCGCTCCGAGGTCGACGAAAAACGCCTCGGCCCGTTGTCCGGCGAAGACGGTGCGACCGCCGCCGATGGGGTGCACCGCGGCGCTCGCGAGTGACGGATAGTCCGGCGTCGAGAGCGGCCCGATGTTGCACGGGGGACAGGGGAGATTACTCGCCAATGTCTGGGAACGACCGTGGCGCGACACCCGCGTCACCGAGTAGAACTGGCGACGGTTCCAGTACTTGCTGTCGAGCGATTCGATCGGACCCACGTTGTAGAGGAACGTAGTGGGAACCATGTTCTCGCTNNATGTGGATCTCGTAGAGGACATCGTCGCCAAACTCGTAGAAGTTGGGTCCGGCGGCCGGGCCCTCCAGCGGGATGTAGTTGGCGATCATCGTCACGGTGCCGGCGGCATCGGGACTGACGAACGCGTAGAGGTCGGTGCTGTCGGCGACCGGGTCCTTGGCTATTTCTGGTGCTTCGCGATGTGATGACATTGTTTTCTCCTCTTAGCGAGTCGCGCGAACGAGACGGGCGGCGACCTTGCGGTCATGAATGGTCACTTCTTTGTGGCCGATGAAAAGACTGATCTCTCCGGTGCGGGCGTTCTTGACGTGCGCCACCAGATCTTCGCCCTTACCGAGGTCTTCGCTCGCGGTGAGCTCCGCTTCCTTCTTGGTGGCGGCCCCGGCGACGGCACTGGCGATGCCGGTCGGCGCAAGGGCGGTGCTACTGGCGACCACGGCCACTGCCGCCACGGCTCCCGCTTGTTTAAAAAAACTTCTCCTACTAACCGATTCCATACTGCCTCCTTGGGTGGGTTCCTCTACTATTCGGAGCCACCGGCGGCACGGATGAGAAGTTAGAAAAATTTATGAAGTGTTGGCGTCGCGCAAGAAAATGGTTCGCCCCCTGCGCTGAGTGAAGAACGCTCGAGGTCAACCCCAGTCGTCAGCTACCCGCTCGACCGCTTACCGGAGCCGAGAAACTTGAACCGGACCATCGGGGGTGCTAGCACGAGGCCATTTTGTGCGGTCACCTAGTTGGCATAGAGACAGTCGAACGGCGAGGCTGAGAATAATATTCGCCGCTACACCGTTACTGGGGGCGCAGTTGACATGATTCAGGCAATTCGCGTCGCGTGGTACCGGTTTCGAGCCGGGTTTCACCGTCGCTGGCCCGGCTACCTGAGCATCGTGTTGTTGATTGGCTCGGTCGGTGGGGTCGCGATGGCGTCGATCGCCGGAGCTCGGCGCACCGATACGTCTTTCCAAAAGTTCCTCCAGAGCACTAATCCGTCGGACCTGTCCTTTATATCGGGGCTCTTCCATCCCGATCCCACTGGGTACGACCCGAGCCTCATAAAGAAAATTTCGCATCTTCCCCACGTCTCGCTGATCGAGAGCGAAGCCGGTTACTCGGCCGAAAGAGTTGGACCCAAGGGTTATCCCATCTCGTGGTCGCCGACGGGAGGGCTAAAGCAGGTCACGCTCTACAGCAGCATTGACGGCGTATTTTTCAAGATGGACCGCCTGGTCGTGCTCAGGGGTCGGTTGCCGAACCCCGCCAATGCCCATCAAGTGGCCATGACCGCCGACGCCGCACAGTTGATGGGACTCCATCTCGGCTCGAAATTCCGTCTCGGCATCGTCGGCAACGTCCAATCCCTCTCGAACTGTCAAAGGTGTAAACCATTTTTCCGCACCGTGGTAACCGTGGTCGGCATCGTCACCTCCAGCGCTGGGTTGGTGGTCGACGACACCGACGTCAGTCCGACCATCATCGCCACGCCGGCCTTCACCAAGCCGATGCTGAAATGCTGCGCTGATCCGACCATCTCGAATTTGCGGATCTCGGGAGGTCCCCGCGAATTGCCCGTAGTGGAGGCCGAGATTACGAGGATTCTGCCGCACGGGATACCTCAACTCTTTACCGCCACGTCCTCGGTATCGCAAGCGACCGCGCAACGCGTCATCAGACCCGAAGCGATTGCCTTGGGCATATTCGGATTGATCGTCTCCCTGGTCACCCTTATCATTTCGCTCCAACTCCTAGGTCGCCAGTTACGACTAGGTGGCGACGAACTTGAAGTGGTGCGCGCCCTGGGAGGGGGACCGTTGATGACCTCCTTCGACGGCCTCATCGGTGCGGTCGGTGCGGTCCTGATCGGATCAGTGCTTGCTGGAGCGGTGGCTTTTCTCTTGTCGCCGCTGGCCCCCATTGGTCCGGTGCGGCCCGTGTACCCCACGCCCGGACTGGCTTTCGACGGTCTAGTCATTGGTTTGGGGATCCTCGTGCTGGTGGTGCTCTTGATCGCCATTGCCGTGGCGATCAGTTTTCACCGAGCTCCTCATCGCGTCGCGCGTCGCAGTGCGCGCGGCGTCGCGCACTCTTCGAAGTCAGTACGGGCCGCCATGGTCGCGGGCCTACCCGCACCGGCGGTGTGCGGCATTCGTTTTGCGCTGGTGCCCGGCGACGGTCGTCAGGCCTCGCCGGTGCGCTCGGCCGTCGTCGGGTCGGTCGTGGCGGTATCGGTGGTGGTCGCGACCCTCATCTTTGGCTCGAGTCTCGACACGTTGGTATCGCGTCCCCCACTGTACGGATGGAATTGGACGGTGGTGATGGCGGCGGCCGGCGGAGTGGGAGTGATGCCGCTCGCCCAGACCAAGAAAGAACTCAACCACGATCCTGACGTGGTGGCCTGGTCGGGCTACGACTTCGCCCAGCTTCAATTCAACGGCCACACGGAGTCCGTGTTGGGAACCAGACCGGGCGCGACGGTGATGCCACCCCTGCTCAGTGGTCACGGCGTGGACGGCCCGGATCAGGTGGTGCTGGGCGCGCAAACGCTCGCGCAACTTCATAAGAAGGTGGGTGAGACGGTGGTCGTGAGCGCCGGCTCCGGTGAAGCAACGACGCTGCGCATCGTGGGTACCGCCACCATGCCCGCCATTGGTGGCAGTCAGCACACCGAATTGGGCACCGGTGCCGTACTGGATTTCCAGCTCATACCCAAAAGCGCGAGGAATATCTTCAACCTGCCCGGCGGCGGGACGAACACCGTGTTCATCCGGATGAAGACACCCACTACCGCGGCGGCGCTCCATCGGTTGCACAAGATCGACCTCGTGCTACAGAACGCGGCCCAGGATGAAATAGGGCTGGTGTCGAAGCCCGCACGCCCGGCCGAGGTGGCCAACGCCGGTACGCTGCGAGCCACCCCTGCTTATCTCGCCTTCGCCCTCGCTGGCGCCGCCGTGGTGGCCCTGGGTCTGACGTTGGTTGCGTCGGTGCGCCGACGACGTCGAGACGTAGCCCTATTGAAAGCGCTCGGCTTCACCCAACGACAATTGGCCGCCACGGTTGCGTGGCAAGCAACGGTGGCGGCCGTCATTGGGCTTGTTGTCGGCGTGCCGGTCGGGGTGCTCATCGGACGTGAACTATGGACCTTGTTTGCTCGAAGTATCTACGTCGTGCCCGAACCCACCGTACCGATCATCCCGGTCGTCCTGGTCGTTGTCGGTGCACTCCTTTTCGCCAATTTGGTGGCCCTGTTGCCGGGGCGCAGTGCGGCGCGCACCTCGGCCGCCCTCGTCCTTCGCGCGGAGTGAAGGTGACGTGCATCGCTGACGCCGCCCGGAGAGGGTGAGTTTCCCGAAACTACTATGCGTAGCGATGATCAGCGGAACCCTCCCGAGACGCTTCTTCGCTCGCGCGAGCGACGACGTGGCCCGTGACCTCATTGGATCGCACATCGTGGTGCGCTCGAAGGGGCGAACGCTTCGTGCTCTTATCGTCGAGACCGAGGCCTACGGCGGAGTCGACGATCCGGCGTCGCACGCATTTCGAGGTCCCACACCGCGCTGTGAGGTGATGTTCGGTCCCGCTGGCTTCCTGTACGTGTACCGAAGCTACGGAGTGCACTGGTGCATGAACGTGGTGACCGAGACGACCGGAGTGGCCGGCGCAGTCCTGCTGCGAGGCGCGGTCATCGAGACGATGACCAATGAAGTAGGGAATTTGGAGCCGGTCGCACACCTACTGCGTGGACCGGGCACTCTCACGCGGGGACTCGCCATTGATGGCGCCGACAACGGAATTGATTGTTGTGCCCGAACTGCGCGAAGGGTCACTTTCCAATCGGGAACAAACAACGTTGACCACGTCCACGTTGGCAACTCACCACGCATCGGCATCTCCAAGGGACAAGAGCGTCGTTCGAGATACTTCCTGGTGGGTCACCGCGCGGTATCGGGGAGTCGATCTCAAAACGAGGGCGATCCACTACACCGATCATGAACTGTCGACAACGTGTTTGTCAGTCCAACGTGTTCGCGGTCGCGTATCGAACACGAGTTTCGAATGCCCGCGGTCGAAGCTATTGAACTTCTCTCAATTGTGCGCGCGAGTTAGTTGAGCGCAACAACGGGTTGTCGAGTGAGAGGGCGAGCGTGGAGGACGTCACGGGCAAAGTCGTCGTGGTAGTTGTGGTGGTCGTGACGGACGGCGCGGTCGCCGTGGCGGGACTGGCCGTTCCGCGCTGAACGAGCAGGGTCACGATCGTGGGGCTCTGCGGGTTTCCCACTCCGATGATTCGCAGTGACGGTTGATCGTCGGTGTACGGTCCGCCCTGATGCAGGACCCGCACGTTGGATCCCTTCACGGATACTCTCAGCACGAATTGATTCTCGAGTGAACTTTTTTGAAAACTGACCGCGTAGTTTCCCTCGGATCCTCCGGCCTTCAGATTGATGGGCACGCCCGGCGTCACTGCTTGGCCGAGGCGGTCAGAAAAGATGAAGGTGTCAACGGCGAACTTAAGCGGCATCACCCGAACGATTATGTTGGCGGTGGTCGCGAGCGCGAGGCTGGCGAGCGCAGTGGGACCGGTGGAGAAATGTATGAAACTGCCGGGCCACTGCTCCCATTGATTCTGCGAGGGGTTGGCGTTGATGACCGTCCAGTCGTAGCCGTTGACGTCGCCTTGAATGTGTTGTTGTGAGATGACGATGTAACTGTTGTTAGGTCCCACGGCTTCGACGATGGCGACGTGGCCATCGTTGCCCATGTCGGAACTCCCGCCGCTCCATACAGCCACTGAGCCGACGACGGGCGTATTGTTCACCAGCACTCCGTTTTGGGCGGCGGCCGTCGCCCATAGACCGCCATCGCCCAGATTGTAGGTGGGGGTGGGAACCTGATAGACGGTTGACTCGACGAAGGCAACGTAATTGGTGCAGTTATCGCCGGGATACATAGTCCAGTAGGACGACCCGCTGTGGTTTTGGTATCCGTGCGTCGTGAATGTGCCCTGGCTGCAGCCGGTGTACCCGTTGCACAGCGTCGAGGACGCGGCGGCGGACGCGGGCGCCTGGCTAGTCACGCAAAGAGCCGTGGGCATCAGCATTGAAAGCCCGAGCACGACCCCGACGCTCCGCGCGACTAACAATGGGTTCTCGAGCGCGGAGAAGCTTGTCGCGTCTGACTGTGCCAGGGCGTGATGCACTGGTTTGCGTGGTGGAGCGTGGTCGTCTGCGCTGCGTTTGACATTGTCTCTCCCCCCTCACAGTTCAAGAACTTGATGCGTTCTGGCGATGACATCGTTCGAAACGATTGCCACCGCAGAAACCTTCTCCGGCCAGATAGAACTTCCGTCGGCGTGCATTATGCGACGCCCGTCCCCGCCCCTTTCGACAGGCAATCCGACATTGCCTTAGGGAACCCTTACACAGATTCGATGACCTCATTTTGTATAATTTCTCTCTTTGCGAATCTCCTTTATTTGCAGCAAAATGTTCGGCAACCTCGTGGTACTAGTACGAAGTTGTGAAGTGCAGTCACCTGGTTGGCACTGGGCCGTCTGGTCGGTGAGACTGTGGGCGAAGTCGCCGGTTTACGCCAACTCGGAGGTGCTCGCTTTCATGGGTCAAGCCCTGCGCCTTGCCTGGTACCGATACCGAGCGACCTTCGCGCGTCAACTATCCGCCTATTTGACGGTGGTGCTACTCATCGGGTTGATCGGTGGTATTGGTATGGCCGCGCTCGCCGGGGCCCGGCGAACTCAGTCCTCGTACCCTCAATTCCTGGCCAGCACCAATCCGTCGGACTTGACGATGGCCATCTACGGAATCGGTCCGAACGGCGGCAATAGTCATTCATTGAAGAAGACAATCGCCCACCTGACCGGCATCGAGCGGGTGGTGTCGATCATTGGACCAGCCGTCGTAGCCCTCAAGGCCAACGGCGCGCCTCGACTGAGCACCTTTTCCAACGTCAACACCGGCGGCAGCCTGGATGGCATGCTGCTCAATCAGGACCGGCTCGCGGTGGTGACCGGTCGCCTGGCCAATCAGCATCGTCCTGATGAAATCGTGATGACCGCTGCCGGGGCGCGCATCTTAGGGGTCCGCGTTGGCCAGACGGTGCCGTTGGGTTTCTACTCGAACGCCCAAACGAATTCCGCAGGCTTTGGCACCCCGAGCGTGATTCCTCTCTTGACGATCCGGGCCCGTGTGGTCGGTATCGTGGTGATCAATACGGAGTTGGTCCAAGACGACGTCGACCAGAC
>PLXU01000107.1 GCA_003151555.1 Acidimicrobiaceae bacterium
CCTTCCTTCTTCGCGGCCTTCACCAGCGCCGTCATTGATTTAGGTCCGGTCTTGGTGAGGTGCGTCACCTTCGCCCAGTTGACTTTCGGCGAAGCTCCAGCCGATGATGTGCCAGCCGAGATTCCCACCGCCACCACGCTGGACATCGTCGCCGCAGCCAACAGCGCTGCTTTGAACTTTCGATATGCCACTAGTACAACCTCCCCTGATTTCGAACCGCCGGAGTGGTGATTCTGGGCCAGACTATCCGGTCGCGACGCGCTTCGCAGGTCGAATGCCCAATTACAAAAAGAATTAATGTTCGAGGATTACATTTGCGTGACAACGATGTGAAAGTCCAGTAAATCGAACGTGTTTTGCGCGGTCGGGTCGTCCGCAAGGCAGACGCAATTCACTATGTGGAAATGACGTGGACACACGTACTTGCGTCCACGCGTTGTGCGGACGCTCGCTGGCCGCCATTTCAATCGCTCGAGGCGGTCATATCCTGCAGCAACTCAATCGAGACGGTGAGCCCTCCTCCGGGCGTGTCCTCGAAGCGCAGTTGGCCGCCCAAGGGTACGAGGAAACCAGCGGACGCGCTGAGGCCAATGCCCGCGACGGACGGCTCGTCGTAGAGCCGTCCGGGAGCCGCGATGAGTGTCTTCATTCGCTCCCTATCCACCCCGGGCCCGCGATCAATTACCAGCACTTGGACGAAACGACCGGCCCGGCCGGCACTTATTCGTATTGGCTCGCCGCGCGGGCTGAAACGAACGGCGTTGCCCACCACGTTTACCAGGACCCGTCTCAACAACGCGCGGTCGGTCATTACGAGGGGCAGATCGTCGGGCACGTCGATGTCGATCGGGTGACCGTCCGCGTCGATCTTTTGCAGCACGCGCTCGATGAGTTCCCTCAAGTCTACGTCATCTACCCGCGCTGTCACGAGCCCGGCCTCCAGGCGTCGAAGGTCCACCAGATTGGTGACCAACTGGGTCATGTGCCGCACGTCGCGCTCGAGACCGACGAGCATCCCCCGTCGAGATTCCGGCGACCAGTTGACATCAGGCTTCAGCATCGACGTGACGTCGGCCTCTATCGAGGCCAGTGGGGTGCTCAGTTCGTGCGACAAGGCGTGCAGCAAGCCGTTGCGCAGTGCCTCGGCCTGCGCGAGCGCCTGTTGCTGGCGCTGCTCGATCGCAACGCTCTGTTCGCGTAGTCCGGCTGACACTCGCTCCAAGAAAACGGTGATCAGTTGACGGTCCTGGTTGTCGAGCGCCTCTCCCGAAAGGACCAACGCGTGATCGTCGTCGATGACAAAGCGCGAGGTCGCTGTTGCTTCCTCGACCGGTTCGCCACTCGCAAGTTCGACCGCCCATTCACCCTCGCGCAGAACGAGCAGTGAGACGCCGGGGATGGCGAAGATCGTGCGCAGCGATTCGAGCAGCGGCAGGAGGTCGTCGGTCGACGTAGCCACGGTGGCGGCCGCCCTCACCAGCACCTGCGCTTCACTCCTCGCTCGCTCGGCCTCCTTGGAGCGTTGGGAGAATTGACTCACCACCACGCTCGCGCCAATCGCGAAAAGGAGGAAAGCGATGATGGAAACCGCGTCGTCGGGTCGGGCTACCTCCAGGGTATGCAGGGGCAGCACGAAATAATAGTTCTCCAGACCCGACCCGACCAAGGCGGCCACGACACCCACCACCGCACCACCCCACGTGCTGAGCGCCAACACCACCAACAGGTAGACCAAGAACACCGTCGAAAGCGACAGGCTCGAACGAATCTGCGTCATGGCCAACGTGATGAGCGGCATGGTCACTACCGTGAGCAGCAGGGCCACGATGGTTCGCACCCAGGAGAACTGACGCTTCTGGCGGCGCGGACGAACCTTCGCGGGACGCTCACCGCCCACCGCGATGATGTGCACGTCAAGGTCACGGGCCTGGCGCAGCACTTTCTCCACTACCCCACTCGTCACGTGGAATGCCGATCGAGGACGGCTGGCCCCCAGGACAATCTGCGTGCCCCGTTCGGAACGGGCGAACGCCACCAGTGCGCGAGCCACGTCTTCATCAACGATCTCTTGAAACGCACCGTCGAACTCGCCGACGAGAGCGCGGGCGGCGGACGTGTCGGACTTGTCGAGGAGACCGCCGGAATTGACCACGTGCACGGCTATCAGTTCAGCGCCGGTACGTGAGGCAATTCGGGCCGCCCGGCGAAGCAGGGCCTCGTCGGTCTCGGTGCCGGTGACGGCCACGATAAGGCGTTCGCGCGTCTCCCACGCGTCGCTGATGCCGTGGGCGGCGAGGTAGTGCTGCAATGAATCTTCGACCCGGTCCGCCAGCCACAACAGGGCCAGTTCGCGCAGGGCCGTGAGGTTGCCGGGGCGAAAGTAGTTCGACAGCGACGCGTCGATCTTGTCGGCGGCGTAGATATTGCCGTGGGCCATTCGTCGCCGNNTCTCCTTCTGGGTGACGCCGGTGATTTTCTCGACGACGTCAGAGACCGACTCCAAGTGCTGAATATTGACGGTGGTGATCACGTTGATGCCGGCGTTGAGCAGCGCCTCCACGTCCTGCCATCGTTTCTGATGAGTGCCGCCGGGTACATTGGTGTGCGCGAGCTCGTCCACCAGCACCACTTCAGGACGGCGAGCGAGGATGGCCTCGAGGTCCATCTCCTCTAATCGCGTGTCGCGGTATTCGCGACTCACCCTTGGGATCACCTCTAGGTCACGAATCTTCTCAATGGTGGAAGCACGACCGTGCGCCTCGACTAGGCCCACCACCACGTCGGTGCCCCGTTCACGTCGCCGCCACCCCTCGTCAAGCATGTGATAGGTCTTGCCGACACCTGGCGCCGAGCCTAAGTAGACACGAAGTTCACCGCGAGCCATGGTCACAGTTTGCTCGAGGTTGACGGGTTCGAGCGGTCACCATTTGCTGGCGAGTCACTAAAGAGCGCGAGCACCGATAAGACGGGTTGGTCCACGATGCATTCGCACCTCGCCGATGGCTGGCCAGTGACCGCAGGCTAGTGCAACTTGGCAAGCGCCTCATTTAGTTGCAATACGTCGATGTAACTGGAACCCAAAAACCCCAACTGCGCGCCGTGCGATTCACTCGCGATGAGCGTACGAAGTTTGGCCGGGGCAATGCCGGTGGCCTTGGCGACCATGGGGATCTGCACCGTGGCGTCCAGCGGCGAGATGTCGGGGTCGACGCCGCTGCCCGAGGTGGTGACGAGATCGGGAGTCGGGTTTACCCCCAGTTTGTGCCAGTACGCAACCAGCGCCTTCGTGTCGGCCTTCAGCACCTTGGAGCGCGGACCGAGGTTGGTTGCCCCGGACTCGCCGCTGACGCCGTTGGCGACGAGGGGGTTGTCGCCGCCGGCGGCGCCAGTCTTGGGATTGGCCGCGTAGGGCCCGGTGTCGTCGGGACGACCGTGGAAGACGCAACTGCCCAACGGATTGCCGGGACACTTGGTCGCCGCCCAATTCTGACCAATGAGCGTCGAACCGTTGGCCGTCAGCGAACCGTCGGCCTGGTTCTTGAAGAGCAGCTGGGCCACCCCAGTGCCCGCGAAGGCGTAGACGAACCCGAAGAAAACGAGACAGATGACTGCCAAGACCAGCGAGCGGCGAAGATGTACGAGCATGACGAGACTTTCTTTAGTAGGCGTGCAGCGCGACGAGGATGAGGTCGATGAGCTTGATGAAGACGAAGGGCACTATGATGCCGCCGACTCCGTAAATCAGGACGTTGCGGCGCAGGATCGCCGTTGAGTTGGCCGCGCGGAATTTGACTCCGCGCAGGGCCAAAGGAATCAGCGCCACAATTACTAAAGCGTTGAAGATGACCGCCGACAGTACGGCACTCTGCGGACTGTGCAGTTTCATCACGTTGAGTGCTTGCAGGTGGTCGCCGTAGGCAAAGGCAAAGAGCGCGGGAATGATGGCGAAATACTTGGCGATGTCGTTGGCAATCGAAAACGTCGTGAGCGACCCTCTCGTGATGAGTAGTTGCTTCCCAATCTCCACAATGTCGAGCAGTTTCGTGGGGTTAGAGTCCAAGTCCACCATGTTCCCGGCCTCTTTGGCTGCGGTGGTGCCCGTGTTCATGGCTACGCCAACGTCGGCTTGCGCTAACGCCGGCGCGTCATTCGTGCCGTCACCGGTCATGGCGACCAACTTGCCACCCTCCTGCTCCTTCTTGATGAGTGCCATCTTCGCCTCGGGGGTAGCTTCGGCGAGGAAGTCGTCGACGCCCGCCTCCTGGGCAATGGCGGCCGCGGTGAGTGGATTGTCACCGGTGATCATCACCGTGCGAATACCCATCTGGCGCATCTCCTCAAACTTTTCACGAATACCCTGCTTGACCACGTCCTTCAACTCGATGACGCCCAGGATGTCAACGCCGTCGACGACCACCAGCGGCGTTGAGCCTTCCCGTGAGACTCGCTCGACAATGGCGTCAAGGTCGCTCGGCACGGTGCCGCCCTGTTCGGTCACCCAGCGCTTGACAGAATCGCCAGCACCCTTTCGAATTTGACGCGGCCCCATGTCGAGGCCCGACATGCGCGTCGTCGCGGTAAAGGGCACGAACGCGTGGTCACCTTCCAAGTGACGCTCGCGGATGTCGAAGAGTTCCTTGGCGAGCACCACGATTGACCGACCCTCGGGGGTCTCGTCAGCAAGTGAGGCCAACTGAGCGACATCGGCCACCTCTTGCTCGCTGTGCCCACTCACGGGATAGAAGTGCGAAGCCATGCGGTTGCCCAGGGTGATAGTGCCCGTCTTGTCGAGCAGGAGCACCTGGACGTCACCGGCCGCTTCTACCGCACGTCCGCTCATGGCGAGTACGTTGCGTTGGACCAGTCGGTCCATGCCGGCAATGCCAATCGCCGACAACAACGCCCCGATGGTCGTAGGAATCAGGCACACCAACAACGCAATGAGCACTACAACTGATACCGAGCCATGGGCAAAGTTTGCGAAGGGCACGAGCGTGACGACCACCGGTATGAAGACAATCGTCAAGACTGCAAGCAGGATCGTGAGGGCAATTTCGTTCGGCGTCTTCTGACGGTTCGCCCCCTCGACGAGCGTGATCATGCGGTCGATGAACGTGTGGCCACGCTCGGCCGTGATACGCACGACGATGCGGTCTGAGAGCACCTTGGTCCCGCCCGTCACGGCTGAACGGTCGCCACCCGATTCGCGGATCACCGGTGCTGACTCACCGGTAATTGCGGACTCATCGACAGAGGCAATGCCCTCAATGATTTCACCGTCGGAGGGAATGACGTCGTTGGCTTCGCAGACCACAAGGTCGCCTTTGGAGAGCTCCGCCGCCGGCACCAGTTCTTCACTGCCGTCGGGCAGCAACCGGCGGGCTTCAGTTTCCGAGCGCATCTTGCGCAACGTCTCGGCCTGCGCCTTGCCTCGTCCCTCGGCCATCGCTTCGGCGAAATTGGCGAAGAGCACGGTCAAGAGCAGCCACACCGTGATTGACCACGTGAACGTGCCGGGGTGCGCAAACGCTTCGAACAATGCGATGATCGAACCGACCAACACGACGAACATGACGGGATTCTTCACCTGGACGCGGGGATCCAATTTGGTAAAGGAGTCCTTCAGCGCTTGGCGCAGAATTGGTCCATCGAAGAGACCCCGGGCCTGGGCCACGCCGTGGCCGGACGCGTCGGGCGTTGTTTCGTTGATAACAGTGGTCATTAGAAGAACCTCAGGTGACTTAGTTGCTCGACAATGGGGCCGAGGGAGATCGCGGGGAAGAACGTCAGTCCGCCGATGATCAGGATCACACCGATGGTGAGACCGACGAACATCGGGTTATGGGTGCGGAAGGTACCGAGCCCTTCGGGCACGACATCTTTTTCGGCCAGGATCCCCCCTAACGCCAGCGCCGGGATTATGATGCCAAACCGACCGATCAACATGTCGATCGCGCCAATGACGTTGTAGAAGGGCGTGTTACCGGTTAAGCCGGCCATGGCCGAGCCGTTGTTGTTCCCCTGCGAGGTGAGCGCGTAGAGGATCTCACTGAAGCCATGGGGCCCGGCATTGAGGGGTCCGGCGCGCCCTACGGCCAGGGAGACCGCCAACGCCGTGAGAATCAGCACGGTCATGGGCATCACCAGGGCCCCGAGGCCCGCGAGTTTGACCTCTCTGGCTTGGATCTTCTTGCCCAGATACTCCGGCGTTCGTCCGATCATGAGCCCGCCAATAAAGACCGCAATGATCGCGTAGATCAGCAGTGTGTACAGCCCGCTGCCCGTGCCACCCGGCGTCACTTCGCCGAGCATCATGCCAGTCAGGGGGCCCAAGCCGCCTATCGGGTTGTACGAATCGGTTGCACTGTCGACGGCGCCGTCGGAGGTCTGGGTCATAGACACGTTGAACAGGGCGCTGGTGGTGTCGCCGAAGCGGACCTCTTTGCCCTCAGCGTTGCCCACCGTCGAGTGGATGCCCGCGGCCACGACCGCCGGATTGTTCTGGTGCTCGCTGTAGCTCGTGAAGGCGACCCAGGATCCAAAGAGGATGACGACGACGGCCAGCAGCGCGGCCCCGTGCTTGATACTGCCGACCATCTTGCCAAAGGTGTAGGTAAGGGCGACCGGTATGGACAGGGTGAGCCAGATATAGAGCAGGTCCGTGAACGCTGTTGGGTTCTCAAAGGGGTGGGCCAGATCGACGTTGAAGAACCCGCCGCCGTTGGTGCCCAGCTGCATGATGGAGCCCATAAATCCAGCCGGGCCACGTGGGATCGTCTGAGTGACGCCGTTCAAAGAGTCGTGGATGGTCACGGTTCCAGCCAAGGTCTGCACCGCGCCCTGGGCAACGATCACGATACCGGCGACGAAGGCGATCGGCAACAAGACGTAGAACAAGCAGCGCGTGATGTCGACCCAGAAGTTGCCAATGGTCGCCGACTTGCGGCGCGAAAACCCTCGAACCAGCACAATCGCCGCCGCGATGCCCACGGCCGGGCTAACGAACTGCTGGACGGTGAGGGACCCCATCTGGGAGAAGTACGACATCGCCGTCTCTCCGCCGTAATTCTGCCAGTTCGTGTTCGTAACAAAGGAGGAGGCCGTATTGAAGCTGAGGGCCGGCCCCACAGCACCGAGGTGCTGGGGGTTCAAAGGCAGCGATCCCTGCAAGCGCAGGATCGCGTAGGTAAAGACCAGCGACACGAATGAGAAGATGATCATCGCGCCGGCGTAGCGCTTCCAGGTCTGTTCCTGCTCGGGGCTGGTCTTGAGTAAGCGGTAGATCGGCCGCTCCACGAAACCCAAGAAGTGCACCCGACCATCGAAGACGGCGGCCATGTACGAGCCCAGGTAACGCCAGGTGAAACCTAAGGCAATGACGAGGATCAGAATGGTGGCGAAGAAACCCATTTAGAACTTCTCCGGCTTGAACATGGCGTAGCCCAAGTAGAAGAACATCACGACGGCCACNNAGCATCGCGAGCGTGAACCCAACGAAACCTACTGCTGTATAGAAATCTCCCATGCGTCCAGTTTGCGGCGGCGGTTCTTAACAGGTTCTTAAAAGCAACCCTTCGCTCTTCATAATCTCTTCATAAGCAGTAGCCGAGCCAACGCACTCTGAGCCGATGAAAGTCCTTCTTAGGCGTCGGCGTATGGAGTGGTGGCCGCAAGAGCCCTCCGTTGCCGATTTCGTAGAAGAATGTGCGCGTGCACAGGCGACTGATCGGATCGAGCGTGGGCATTGCCTGTGCACTCTTGTTGGGCGCGCTCATGCTGCCGCTTCGCGCGAATATCAGCGTGTCGACGGCGGCCCTGGTGCTGGTCGTCCCGGTGGTCATTGGAGTCGTGATCGGGGGGTTCCTCGCGGGCACGCTCAGCGTCGTTGCCGGTTTTCTGATCTACGACTTAGCGTTCATCCCGCCCTACGGCACGCTCAACGTCGGCACAGCCCAGAACTGGACCGCCCTCATTGTCTACGTCGTCGTGATGCTCCTGGTGGCTCGGTTGGTGGCCCGCGTCGACGCGGCGCGCGCGCAGGCCCAGCGCGGCGCCGAGGCCATGAGCCGACTCTACGAACTCTCCGAGCTCTTGGTGGGCGACCAGTCCGTTGACGAACTCCTCCAAAAGATCGTGGTGAACGCGCGCAACATGTTCAACGTTCCCGGGGTCTCACTGCTCGTGTTAGAAGATGGCCTTCTGACCGTCGCCGCCACCGCCGGAGAAGCACTCACGATAGAAGAGCTGCGTCAACTTGATCCCGAGTCCGGGCTGCCGGTCAGTGTCGGCACCACGCCGGGGTCCGTGAGCGAACTTCGCACCATCGCCCTCTCGGCGGCCGGTCGTCCGGTCGGCATGCTGGCCATGCGCAGTCTGCCCGTGTCCGAGGCCGATCGGGCGCTGCTCAACACGTTCGCCAACGACGCGGCTCTCGCCCTGGAGCGGGCGCAGCTGCGCGAGCGGGCCTTGCGCGCACACCTCTTAGAAGAGGTCGACCGACTGCGTCACGGCCTGATGGGCGCCATCTCGCACGACCTTCGCACGCCGCT
>PLXU01000036.1 GCA_003151555.1 Acidimicrobiaceae bacterium
GGGTCTGGATGCGCTGGGCCGCGCGCGACTTCACGAACGCCGGTATGGGCACCATCAGCTCCACCTCGAGGTCGTAGGTGACCTTGGTGCCCTCACCCGCCGCGTCGAATCGGTACTGACCCTCCAGGGACTCGGTGATGTCCCCGCGGGTCTGGCTCCATTTGAGTTGGTCGGGCGCGCGGCTGTAGTCGTAACGCAGGGCGTAGGTGGTCGAACGGCCGTAGGCGGCCGCGCGAAATTCGACCTCTAGTGGCCGTCCGTCGTGGTCGGACTCGAGAATGGTGACGTTCTTGAGGTCGCTCACCCAGTCGACGTAGTGTGCAAAGTCGGTGACCACGGCATAGACAACCTGGGGCGGCGCATTCACCACAATGGACTCTGTCGCACGTTGCGCCACGGTACCCCCTTCGCGTCCATCTTAGGCCACCTAGGTATTGGCTTTGAAGTGGTCGAAGGGCGCGAGGGCGTCGCCGAGGCGCGCCGCCAACGTGTTCAACTCGAAACGTTCGAGCGCGGTCGCGCGCGACCGCGCGCCGTAACGTTGACGGCGCTCATCGTCGCCGAGCAGTTCTTTCATGGCGCGCATCAAACTGGGCACACTGCGCGAATCGCTCACTATCGTGCCGGTCACGCCGTCGAGCACCGCCTCGTGACTGCCGCCCGAGCGGCCCGCGACTTGAGCTACTCCGGTCGCCGCCGCTTCGACGAACACAATGCCGAATCCCTCTTGCTCGAGACCCAGCCACCGACTTCGACAGTCCATCACCATGAGATCGCTGGCCCCCAGCCACGCGGCCAATTGATCGTCGGGCACCCGGCCGAGGAACGTCACGGGGGCCTTGGTGGACGCGACCAACTTTTCCAGTCGATGTCGGTCGCGGCCCGC
Organism: Acidimicrobiaceae bacterium; assembly: GCA_003151555.1. Lineage (GTDB taxonomy): Bacteria > Actinomycetota > Acidimicrobiia > Acidimicrobiales > RAAP-2 > RAAP-2. Next base: position 887 of record PLXU01000036.1, read on the forward strand.
TCCCCCGATCGCCACGTGCAACGTCGGGAAATCGACGCGTAGCTGCGCGCTGGCTCGGATCAACGTGTCCATGCCCTTGCGCGGCACCAGTCGCGAGTACGAACTCACCAGCAGCGCCTCGGCAGGAAGACCGAGCGAACGGCGCACCTCGGCTCGACGCGACAGCTCGAGGGGCTGAAATCGTGACGTGTCGACGCCGGGCGGGATCTGGATGACCGGCGGCATGTCCTTATCGGCGACTCGACGGGCCTGCGCCTCGGGGTACCCGCCGGCGCAAATCGCCACCCGTGCGTGGACCAAGACGTGGCGAAGCGTCGTGGCGACCAGAGGAATGTGCCCGGGCGCCGTCACCTCGGCTCCGTGCAACACCACGCCGTAGGGACGCGAGAGTCGTGGACCGAGCAGCCCCAGGGGCCACGCCGGGTCGATCAGCACGAGGTCCGGCTGATGGCGCTCAATCGCCGCTTCAATGGCGCGCAGCGCTTTGGGAGTTGGCAGAAAGAGGGTCTTGGCCGGCACTCGTTCGATCACCAGGTCGCTGGTCGCGTCAAAGGAGGCCGCTTCACGATGCGAAGAGGCAGTCAGTACGGTCGCGCGACCGGGTTCCAATCGCCGCCACAGTTCGTAGAGGTAGACCTGAATTCCGCCCGTCTTGGGAGGAAAGTCGTTGGTCACCAGTAAGTGGCGTGCCATGCAACCAAACTAGTCAACGGGTGCAACCCGTTGACCCTAGGACTCTTCGCTCGAGCGGTGCTGAAACTTCAGTCGCGGCATCATTCCCTGCGCCGTGAAGAGTTGTACGACTTCGGCGTCGCGAGACGTCATCACCAGTTCGTCGGGCATCTCACCCAGGACAAAACTGACCAGGCAGTCGGCGCAGTCGGGCGTACCGCGCCGCACACAATCGTTACAACTAATCGATAGTTCTATGTCACTTGTCATCTCGCACCTTTCACGTCCCTCCACTCTGGTGAGGGTGTGTGACATCACGGATGCGTGATGTACGGCCTGATCTCCGCGGCCACCTGGGCCGGGCCGAAGACCACGCCCTCGCTCACAATTACGCGCTGCGCGGGGTCCACCAGCACGTAGAACGGTGGCCATCGAATATCCAACGCCGCCAGTGCTGCGGGTGCCACCAGAATTGGCTGCACCGCGTCGCCCCACTCCCCCGCGCTATCGCCAGTGTCGCTGAGGATCATGACCGTCACGCCGTCCAGTTCGTCGAGCGACGAGTTCACGAAGTCTCGACAACCGTCACAAGACTGTTTGATGGCCACAATCAACGTCAGTCCGTCCAACGTCTTCGTTTGTGTTTCGCCCTGCAGTGTCGTCCCCGACACCGAGTCGGGCGCCGGTCGCGGTCGCGGAGCGTCGAAGGAGCTCACTCGACGTCGTAGACGGTTTCCACCCCGCGGTCGTGCCCGCACCAGCGGCACGTGACCGATTCCACGGTATGGGCAATCACCTCAGGCTCTTCAATGGAGAGTTCGCCGCCCACGGTGAAGTGGTGGAAGGACCGCACCGAGGTTGTTTCGACCACGTCAAAACGGGTCAGATTGCCGCAGGCATTGCAGCGATAGCGGGTAGTCACGCTCTTAACGGTACCGCCTGGCCGCAAAAACTCATTCACACAGATATCGGTCACGACCGCGCGGAGGATTCACCATGTAATCGTGCAGGTCAGGATGTTCGAACTCGAAGACCGTGTCGAACGGCACGCCGTCGATGCGAAAATTGGCTCTTTGAAGGTCAATCAACCGACAGAGCGCCGCTGGTTGACGCACTCGACCGATGTCCATTGTGCCGGCCGCCGTCTCCAACAACACGCTGCCTCGTTGCAAGAGCCGCTCGGCAAAGCGTTGTTCGACGCGCGAACTCATGACATTGCGCAGCTCCACCGAACTGCGAAAGTGATGCGCGACGCCACCCTCGACGATGATCCGTTCGTTGGTTACGCGAACCTTGTACGAACGCCATCGCCACGTGCGCGTGAGCACCACCACCAGGCAGGGGCCCGCAAGAATGAGTAGCAGCAGCCCTTCGTGCTGATGGATGAAGTGGACCCGGCCCGCGCCATACTGGACCAGCACGACCGCCGTGACCAGACTGAGTAGTGGACGAAAGAGCCCTTCCGCCACCGGAGTTATGGCGATGAGACTCTCCTCGTCATCGCGCCAGACCATTCGTCGACTCATGCATTCAGCGTACGGACTCACGGAGCCATATATGCGACATAGCGAGGACGCAATTCACAATTCACTTCCTTCGCCTCCCTTTAGTGGCGCTCCCGAGAGACTCCCCGCCGGCCGCCCACGGTTACGAGCGACGCGTTTAGACGTTGCGCATCTGCGTGGCCGCCATGTCGAAGTAGGAGCTCAGTTCCCCAAACTGCTCGTCGGTCAACTCGGCGCGCAGGCTCGCCAGTGCGGTGTTCATCGCTGCGATCCAGGCATCGCGAGCTGGTTTCGTTATGCGAAAAGGCGCGTGACGCATTCGTAGACGCGGGTGGCCACGCTCTTGCATGTAGTGCGTGGGACCGCCCCAGTACTGAACGAGAAAGAGCGTCAGATGACGCTTTGATTCGGTCAGATCATCGGGGTACATGACGCGCAACAACTCGTCGTGCTCCACCTCGCCGTAGAAGCCATCAACGAGTCGCTCGAAGAATGACTGACCGCCGAGTTGGTCGTAGAGCGACGTTTCCACTTCACTACGCTATGGGACTTCGCACACTGCAACACCGAGCGGATCAAGTGGCCCCAATACGGTCGTGGCCTAGACTTGTCCGAGTCTCGAGAGAGACACGCGGGTGTAGCTCAATGGTAGAGCTCCAGCCTTCCAAGCTGGCCATGCGGGTTCGATCCCCGTCACCCGCTCCCATCGCGTCTCTGCGACCCCACTAAGGTTCATCTCTGTGAAAAAACGTTTCGCGCTACTCGAGATTTTCAAGCATCGTGAGCCACGACTCCTGATAACTGGCCAGACCATCTCAGGATTCGGCGACGGCATCGCGAACGTGGCTTTGATTCTTCTCGTACTCGACACCACCCACAGCGTCTCCAAAGTTGCGCTCTTCGCGGCCGCACGAATGGTTCCCACCGTTGCCTTCTTGCTCATCGGTGGCGCCATAGTCGACCGTTTCTCTCGACGTCTGCTGCTTTTGGTGTCCGACCTCAGTCGTGCACTATTAACGGCGGCCCTCGTGGCAGTCATCGTGTCAGGGACGCTGCAGTTCTGGGAGTTGCTGGTCTTCGCCTTTCTCTTCGGCGCGTTTGATGCGGTCTTCATGCCAGCGATCTCGGCGCTCACGCCGGAAATTGTCCCCGAGGACTTGCTCAATGCCATGAACGCCGTGCGTCCCCTGTCCAATAGTTTTGTCGGCAACATGATGGGGCCAGCGGCGGGTGGTCTGCTCGCCGCCTGGAGCACGTCGTTCGCCATTGGTGTTGATTGCACTACCTTCTTGTTCAGCGCCGGGGCGTTAGCCCTCATGCACGCGACTCCCAAGCCGCCACGTGGCGATGAGCCCAACATGTTCCACGAAATTCACGTTGGTTTGCGCTTCGTGCGTAAGAACGCGTGGATTTGGACCACCCTGGTCGGCGTCGCGCTGCCCAACGCCATCATCTTTGTGCCAACGAGTGTGCTGTTGCCGTTCTATCTGGTGCACGACTTGCATTCGCCAAAATATGTCGTCGGGCTGATGTTCGCCGCGTTCGGTTTCGCCGGCACGATCGGTGCACTCTACGCCGGGAGCATGAAGACGCCACGCCACCGAATTCGCGTCATGTGGGCCGTGTGGACCCTCGGCGCGCTCTCGGCGCTCACTGTGGGCTTCGCCACCCATTCCTGGGAGGCCTTCATTATGCCGATTATCTCGGCGCCCACGATGTTCATAGGCAACGTCATTTGGGAGTCCATGCTCCAGAGCGAAGTGCCGCGCGAATTACTTGGGCGCGTGACGTCCGTTGACTGGTTCGTCTCGCTGGGCATAAGCCCAATCGGACTAGTGCTGGCGGGCGTGCTCAGCGGTCGCTTCGGGGTGCAACGCTACTTCGTGGTGGCTGGGCTCATCTGCTGCCTGCCGGGAATCATCATCATTACGTCGCGAAAGATCAACGAGATCGATCGCCATCGCGCGACGAAGGAAGGCGCATCGTCGCGCGATCAACCACCAACTGCGGTTACGCCTCTCGCAGGGCTTCCGCCGGACTGATCCGCGCGGCCAGCGTTGCCGGAATGAGGGCGAGCATATTTCCGCCCACGATGATGATCGCAACGAGCAATGAGATCGTTGACCACGGGACAACGGCGAGTGGCACCGCACCCAGGCTGGCGGCGAAGTCCTTCCACACAATTCTTCCAATGATCAAGCCGGTGGGCACGCCAAAGACCACACCGATGACGGCGATGGTCGTTGCCTGCCAACACATCGCCGTACTCACCTGTCGTCGAACAAATCCCAGAACTTTCAACAACGCAAACTGTCGTCTTCGTCGAGTCACGCTCACGAAGAGTAAGTGCGCCAGCGTGGCCGCCCCGAAGAGGGCGAGCGTGACACCGAGCAGCAAGGGGAAGTCCACAGCCTGACCGAAGTTCACCAAATTCGTCGGCAGGGTCTGCACCTGCAAAAAGGGAGCGTACTTTCTCTCTAGATGGGTGACGGTACCGCGCCCCGCATGACCCGGCACGACACCAACTGCCACGCTCCAGGCGTTGCTGCCGTTTAACTTTTGATTGATTGCCTTAACGCAAGGCCGAGCGGACGGGCCGCTCGAACAGGCGATCGCTTCGAGCCCTTTTATCAATAGCAACGCTCCGTCGCCCAACCCACCAATGCCTACACTCGGAGGAATGACGACGGTCCCCACGACGGTCAAGGATTGCGTACGCGTTGCTCCCTTCAGATTCACGACCGACACCGAAACTCGCGAGCCGACGTGTGTTTTCGTTAGGGCGAGCGAAGTCTGGCCGAGGTCCATCTGACTGGCATCAGTTGGATAGTGACCGGAGACGAGTGAGTACACCATCGGACCCTTGGCGACATCGACGTAGATCGATGGCACGGCCACGCCATCTATCTTGAGGTACTTGCCTTCGCCGCCGTAAGTAATTCTGATCACGTGAGGGTTGCGCTCGAGCGTCGGCAACAACGAATGCAACGTAGAAGTGGGCACGTTCTCCAGGTCCACTTGCCAGTTGGCGCCGTAGAGGTGAGGGGTTGACAGGAGATTAGTCAGGCTGGCCCCAAAAATCGTGGCGACGACGAGGGCCGCCACGGCCAGCACCGTACCAACCAGGGCGGTGGTCACCGGGACGCTGGAACGTCCCCGGCCCCGCTCGAGGGCGTTTCGCACTCCGATCAATACGCTCGGCGGCGAACCCAGTTGGGCCACGATGTTGGCAACGCTCGAGGTGCCAACGACGCCCGTCTCGTCGTTGCGGCTTCTTTCGCCGTGCACTTGGGCCGCGCGCCACGAGGGCACGAGCGAGAGCACGAGGACAACGACCACGATCGCGAGCACCCCGAGGCCGAGCGTGGGTCCGTCCAAGACGAAGCCTCGCGTGAGATCAGCTGCCCTCGCTTCGCCCACCGGCGTCAACGGTGAGACGGCGAAGGCGAAGGCGAACGCTCCCACTGCGCCCATCAGTCCAATCGCGCCGGCGCGAATCATGCCCAGTGCAAATAATTGATTGGGGCGCAGTCCGAGCGCTGTGAGCGTCGGGTAGGACTGCCTTTCAACAAGGTTCTGACGCGACAACGCTTGACCAATGAGGGCGAATCCCGTCAGCGCGGCAAACAGGGCAAACAGCCACCACCCGATCGCCTGGGGGTGGATCGACCCTTCGATCGCGGCCGTGGACGAGTCTTCATTCGTCACGAAGAAATCGTGTACTTTGCCGAGGTTGTTGATATAAAACTGAAAACGGGGCATGGCACTTTCGCCACCGTTGAGACGCACCTGGGCGAAGTAGCCCGACGCGACTCTCGGACCCATGGTACTGGCGAATGATGCGCTGGTATAGAGCGAGTAGGAAGGCGTAGAAGTCGGAAAATCCAGCAGGCTCGCTTCGACGCCGACCACGCGAAAGTGCACTGTCGGACCGTGCGGCGCGGGCGTGGTGACGCTCGTAAGTATTTCATTGCGTTGCGCCAAAGTGAAAAACGGAACCGTGACAATTGATCCGATTCGCAGTCCGTACTGTTGTTGCATCGAGTAACCCACAAGTGCTTCACGCGGTCCCGAAGGCAAACGTCCAGAGAGTAGTTTGAGCGTGCTGGTGAGATGCGTCGTTGGCAGACTCACTACTGCGACGTCACCACCCGGGACGAAGTGGCTTCCGGCCGAGAGGTTGCCGTTGAAAAAGTAGACGCTTTCGGCCACGGCCTCCACGTGGGGCAAGTGGACAAAGTCCTTGGGAAACTGCGTCGCCCCGAACACTCCCGCGTCGTAGCCATACTTGTCGACGAAGCGAGGAAAGGCCGACGACGTGCGCTGCGCCGCCGAGACCCCGGCGAGTACGGTGCCCCCGATCAGCGAGACGAGGAACGCGAGCGCGATCCACGAGGCCCGCCGACGGCGCCACTCGGCGCGAAAAAGCATGCCAAGGCTTCGCACTACCGACCTCGTTGCAGGACGCTTATCGGCTCCGTCATGATCATTCTGCCCTAAGGACCAGAGCCGTTGACGTGCGTGAAGCGATCCGACCGGGAATCGCCGCCACCAGGTTCGCCAACACGAGTGCCCCTAACACGATAAAGAGAAGTTGAAGTACCGGCACGGACGGATCGGGCACAGCGTAGATTTCTCGAGCGAAGAGGATCCACAGCCACCGGCCCAGCACGATCCCCACCGGTACGCCCACGACAATGCCGACCACGGCAGTGGCCGAAGCCTGCCAGGCAACCGCCGTCGCGAGTTGGCGCTGGGTGAATCCAAGTGCCCTGAGCAACGCTAAGTCCCTGCGGCGACGTCGAACCGAACTCGCGAGGGCGAGACCGAGGGCGACCACCGCACCCACACCCAGGCCCGCGGCCAGTATTGCGGGCGTGGCCCCGGTGGATTGGTAGGCAATCATTTCGGCCGGTCGCTGGACGCCGACCACGAAGACGCCGCCCGCACCGGACCTCGGATCGGCGATCAACACCTTGTTGGCCGCGCGGGCGATCTTTTGCAGCGACGCCCGACCGGCCGCCGGCGATACACCAGATCGAAATCGAACGACCTCGATGGCCGGTCCGTTCAGGTTGGGATCGGGATTGGAAATGGCCTTCTGGAATGCCGCCGGCCCAAAGTTCGAAGCGAAGAGGACTCCGTTACCCATAGAGACGTGGTCAGTCCCACTGGTTCCGATCGCCGGAAACGTAGCGGTTCCCACGATCTTCAACGGGGTCGGCGGGATGTATATTGGTGCGTTCTTTTTGCTCCCGTAACTGAAATAGACAGTGTCGCCCACCTTCTTGTGCAGCGCCGCGAGGGTCTCGGCACCCACGACGATCTGGTTCGCCGCATCGAGCCCGTGGCCCGAGAGTATTGGCGGGCCGAGCGCTGCGTGCGTGGAGCCGTCTAATTCAGGCTCCGTCTGGCCGTCTATCTGCACGTCCCCGAAACTGAATCCGGCCCACGCGGCGACGTCGGGATCGTGATTTAGAAGCCGACCCGCAATCGGCGGGACGCTGCCACCCGCCCCAGTGGACAACGCGTCGTTCCAGTTCCAGCCGTAGAGGGCGGGATGAGAGTTGAGGGTGCCGAGACTACTGCCGAACGTTGCGGTCGTCACTACCACCACGACCGCCAACACGGCCCCGACCATCACCGAACGTACCGGTACCGAGGTGCGCCCGTGGCCGCGCTGGAGGGAAAAGCGAAGCCCGACGAGCGCGGCGGTGGAAAGACCGGCTCTCGTGGCGGCGCTCACAATCTTTGACCGGTGTTCGACCGGCTCTTGGCGTCGCGCCGAGCGTCGAGCCGCTTGTCGCGTGGCCAGCGCCAAGGTCAGTACACCGAGTCCACCAATAATGAGGGCGACGCCAAAGCCGAGCACCGTCCAGTCGAAGGCGAAGCCGCTTGATGGTTCGACCTGACGCACCGGACCGAGCGGCGCCAGCGGCGAGAGCAGCACCGCAACGCCGAGCGCCGCAAGTGAACCGAGTATCACTGAGCCAAGGAGCCCCAGCGTCGCGTCCAAAGTCACGGCGGTGTCGCTGGCCCCTAGGGCGCGCAGCACGTCAAGGTCCTCCCCGTCAGCCCAGAGCCGGCGACTGATGGTGAGTCCGGCGATCAAGAGAGCGGCGAGGGCGGCAATCATCCCGAAGATACCGAGGGCGAAGGCCTCGGGCTTACTGGCCCGCTGCACCTGACCCGTCACGACAGAAGTGAAGTGAAAGGCGTAGACCGTTCCCTTGGGAACCAGGTGGACAATCGCTCGCACGACGCGGGCCACATCCTCGTTTCCGTGTTTGAGGCGCAGCCCGTAGACCGGCAACGTCGCCGACGAAGCCAGGCGTCGCGTGAGCGCTGGCGTCAGCAGCACTTCGGTCGGGTAGCGATCAACGTCGTCGTGCGAGACTTGACTCGAGAACACGATCAGGCCCACGAGTTTCACCGAGAACGTTCTCACCGCGTTCGCGGCCGAGGGATTGAAACTGTTGTTCTGAACCTGTTCTAACGAGTACGCACCGAACGTGACCCTCTCGCCCACGTGCCAACCCAGGATTTGCGCCGCCGCCGCCGTGGCGTCCATTTCGTCAGCCCGACGTGGATCGGCCAAGCGACCTTGCGCGACACTCACCCGATCTTGATGGAAGTACATGCCGCCCGTGCTGCCGTCGATGTTGACTTCATTGCCGTAGATGGCTGGCGCGGCCGCGATGGGCTTGCCGTTTGGCTTCAGCGGCACGACTATCATCGCCGGCGCGCTCGCAACGTGCTGCACGTCGGGTAGTCGGGCGAGTTGCTTGGCCAGGTCGGCGGACGCGGGACCCAGCAGCGACTCCTGAAGGTTCCAGATCTGGGCCTGCAGGTTTGAGGCGTCGGTGGTCGCCAGGTATTTGGGAAAGGCGGACTGCGTGCGTCGCGCGCCCGCGATCGCGCCCATCGCCACGCCGCCGACCAGTCCCACCAGCAACACCACGGTGAGGTACCCGCCCCAGCGCCGATGTAGCGTCGCGCGAAAGCGATAGATGGCGAGTGATAGCGGGCCCGAAGTCATAGTGAAGAGCCCTGCGTACGCGTCAAGTATTCGCGAACTGGTGCCGCCAACGCCACTGACGCCAGGGGGAATTGTTCGCTGATTGCTAGCGCTACCTGAGGGTCGCCGGGACGCGCTTTAAGTAAAGCCAACGCGGGCGAGTTGTACGGACTACTCATCCGATTGCCCCAATTCGGCGCACTCTTGCGTTTCATTCACACGCGTCATGGGAATTGAGACCCTCCATTCTCACTCGGCGCGAAGCACCAAGGCCGTCGACGTTCGAGCGGCGCTGCGTCCCGGCAGCACCGCGACCAGATTGGTGAAGGCCAGCGCGCCCAGACCCACCAGCACCACCGACAGGACTGGCACCGTGGCGTCGGGCACGGCGTTGATGTTGCGCGCGAACAGCGTCCACAGTTCACGCCCGACGACGATGCCGAGTGGAACCCCAACGACGATACCGACGAAGGCGTCAACCGTGGCCTGCCAGGCAACGGCGGCTGACAACTGACGTTGACTGAATCCAAACGCCTTCAACAGGGCCAGGTCTCTTCGGCGTCGACGAACCGACGAAGTGAGGGTGAGACCAAGCGCGACGACCGCCCCCACGGCCAGGCCCAGCGCGAGAATGATCGGCGTCGAACCGATGCTGCGGTAGTTGACGATCTGCACGGGACGCACGACCGATAGCACACTGACCAGGTTGCCCGTAGCCTTCGGATCGGCGAGAAGCACCTTGTTCGCCGCGTGGCTTATTCGTTGCATATCGGCCCGGCCGGCCGGCGCGCTCACGGTGGACGCCAGGCGAATGAAGACCATTTCGGGACCATCCAAGTTCGGATCAGCATTGTTCAAGGTGTTGAGCAGGGCCGGCGGCAGGATGCCAAAGGGTACGATGGCACCGGTGCCCATGGAAGTGTGCTGGGCCACGAAGGTGGAATAGCCGACCGCGGGAAGCGTGGCCGTGCCGACGATGATCAATCTGGTCGGAGGAACGAAGAGGGGCGCATCCTTTGCGCTGGCGAAACTGAAGGTGACCGTGTCGCCCACGTGCTTGTGCAGCTCGGCCATGGTGGCCGCCCCCAGCACGACCTGGTTGTTGGCGTCGATTTCGTGTCCCGAAAGAACGGGCGGAAATACTTTGGCGTGCTTCGACGTCAACAGAATCGGCAGCGTCAGTCCGTTTATCTGGGCGTTGTTGTAGTCATAGCCGGTCCACGCGGCGACGTTCGGGTCCTTTCGCAGTAACGACGTGGCCGTCGGCGGGACGTTACTGCTCGGGTTAAAGGCGTAATTCCAGTTCCAACCGTAGAGAGCCGGATGCGACACCAGGGTGCTGAGCCCACTCGCGAAGGTGAGGGTGGCGACCATCATGGCGACCGCCAGTACCGTACCGACCAGCACTGATCGTACCGGCACCGCCGTGCGACCCCGTCCCGGTTCTAGGGCGAAATGAACGCCGACCACTCCAGCGACCGACATGCCCGCCGCCTGGAGAAGACGAACGGTGCTGGAACGACGGGGCTCAGCTTGACGCCTCCGGGCGGTGCGATGAGCAGCACCCCGCACGGACTGTGCGACGGCGATGGCGCACAGGGCAACCACGAGGACGGCGAAGCCCGCCAGGAGCACCGTCGCGTCGAACGAGATTCCCTTCCCGGGGTAGACGGGACGCACCGGTCCCAGGGGCGACAGCGGCGAAAGACTCACCGCGACGAGTACTGCCACCAGCGCCCCTAGCACGACGGCACCCACGATTCCGATCAGACCCTCCGCAAGGTTGGAGGCGGGACTGGCCCCGAGAGAGCGCAGTATCCGCCGTTCTTCGTCGCCGCGTTGGAGGAATCGAGCGATGGCCTGGGCCGCCAAGACCAGGCAGGCCAAAGCCGCAATCACCCCGAAGGCGCCCAGCGCCACCGACTCCGGCTTGATGGCCAGTTCAGTGGTGGCGACCACCTGGGAGGTGACGTGAAACTCGACCTGATAACCACTCGGCACGAGTTTCACCAACTCTTGCTCCATCTTCACAATGTTGTCAACGCCTCGATCAAGTTGGATCCCGTAGAGCGAAGGAGCGTGGCTGGGCGCTAACTTGGCTATTTCCTCGACCATTGCCTGCGACGGAAAAACGAATCCGTACACCTGATCGACGCCGTCTTGGACCACCTGCGAGTTAAGCACGGCAATTCCCACCACCGTGGTGTGAAAAAGGCGAAAGGGCTTTACCTTGGGAGTGCCGAAGCCGGCCAAGCCCTCTTGGGAGGGAAGGTAGAGGCCCAGCGACAGTTGCCCGCCCACGCGCACGCCGTAGATGCGGGCGGCGGCGGCGGTCATGACAATCTCATCGGCCCGCTGGGGATTCGCCGCCCGACCCTTCGTTATCGCGAGCTTGTCTTGATTGGATAACATCCCGTCCGTGCTTCCGACCGCGATAACGGGTCCCAAGGTACTGAGACGTGGTGCGCCGCTGGCGTTCAACGGCACGATAGAGGGGGAGAAAAGACTGCCCACGTGCTTCACGCCCGACAGAGCGGCGATGTTGGATTTCAAATTGGGACCGGCCTGGCCACCATTGGCATTGCTGTAGACCGCCATGGTGAGGGCCGACGGGTTAGTGCTCGCCATAAACGTGGGATAGGAAGACTGCGTACGCCTCGCGGCCGCGATCGACGCCATACTCACTCCGCCGATCAGACCGATCAACAGGGCCACGGTGAGATAGCTCGTCCAACTGCGACGAAGGGTGGCCCGATACCGGTACCAGGCGACACCCACCACGTTTCCGCTCACGACAGAGCTCCCCTTTCCGCGCGGCCAACGTTCACCACCCTCGCCAGTTTGGCGGGCGCCGCGGACACGGCCAAGGCGGTCACCCCACTACATTCGTACGTGCTAACACCACTTCGCTTGGCTGATGGATTTTTTTACGAGGGCGAAGTTCGTGCTGCGACGTGTGCCGGGGTTGCCGGGCCGGTTACCGTACTGCGCGCTACTCCGCGCGTAGCACCAAGGCGGTAGACGTACGGGCCGCACTGCGCCCGGGGACCGCCGCGACGAGGTTGGCGAACACCATAGCTCCCAGACCAACGAGGACCACACTCAATACCGGCACCGTGGGCCTGGGCACCGCGTTGATGCCGCGAGCGAAATGTATCCAGAGTTGGCGACCCGCGATGATCCCCAGGGGTATTCCCAAGAGACATCCAATGAAAGAAGCAACACTGGACTGCCAGGCAATGGAGGCCGCCAGTTGTCGTTGGGTGAAGCCCAGCGCCTTGAGCAACGCCAGCTCTCGGCGCTTTCGCCGTACCGACGCCAGCAGCGTGAGCGCGAGCGCGACGACCGCCCCGATGGCCAAGCCGCCCGCGAGCACGGCCGGCGTCGTGCCCATGGAACGAAAATTGACGATCTCGGCCGGACGAAGCACCTTGACAATCCCGCCCGCGCTTCCGCTGGCGGCCGGAATCCTGTTGACTTCCCGATCGATCTCTTGGAGCGAACGGTAGGCCGCCGTAGCGTTGACACCGGCGCGAATGCGAACGACCACGAGGTTAGGGCCGGGAAGCGAGGAGCCCTGAAGGTTCAACAGTGATGTCGGGAAGTCGCTGGTGGCGACGAGCGCTCCCTGTCCCAAACCGGAGTTCTGGCCGAGCGACGGCATCGTGAGCGTGCCGACGATAACGAGCGTCGAGGGCTTGCTAATACCGTTGGCAAACTGCACGGTGTCGCCCACTTTCTTGTGGAGCTGGACCAAGGTCGATTGGCCTAATACAACTTCGTTGGCGGCGTCGAGTCCGTGTCCGGAGAGTATTGGCGGCGTCACGCGAGCGCCCGGGCGTGCGGCCACACCCTGCACCCGCTGACCGTCGAGGGTCATCTTGACGACGTTGACGCCGGTCCACGCCTGGATGTAACGATCGGCGTTCAAAAATGCGGCTATCTGGTGGCCCGGCAGGTCCTCGGCGCCGCCAAAGCCTGACAACATCGCGTAATCCCAGTTCCAGCCGTAGAGAGCCGGATGCGAGACCAGGCTGTCGAGACTGGCGCCGAACGTGATCGTCGTCACCAGCACGGTCACCGCCAACACCGCGCCCAGCGCGGCTGAGCGAACGGGCGTCGCGTTGCGGCCCCGGCCCGGCTCCAGGGCGAAGCGAATCCCCGTGACGGCCGCCACGGGCAGCCCCGAGTTCGCGGCGGAACGCATGAATCGCGATTCACGTTTCGATTGGCTTAACGTGCGCCGAGATGTGGCTCGGCGAACTTCGAGACTGGCCAGATACAGCGTGAGTGAACCCAATAGGACGACGAGCGCCACGAATCCGATACCGAGCACCGTCCAATCAAAGGAAATCCCCGGGTCGGGGTAGATCGGTCGGATAGGCCCCAAGGGGCTGAGCGGCGACAGCCCCACCGCGACCGCCACCGCCAAGGTTGATCCGACGCCGAGCGCGCAGAGCGCGCCCAACACGTCATCACCGAACAGCATGGCTCGATTCGCGCCTAACGCCCGCAGCGTCTCGAGTTCATCGGCGCCAACCCGCAATATCCGCCCGATCATCAACCCGGCGATCAACAGCGTGGCCAACGCGGCCAATGCGCCAAAAATCCCCAGCGCCACCGCCTCGGGCGAGATCGACTGCTGGGCGATGGGCAAGAAACTGGTGGTGGCCTCCGACGGGAAATGCTGCGCGATCGGGTCGAACTTGTAGATACTGGCGAGGACCCGCTGCGCATTCGCGTCGCCACCCTTGAGTTGCAAGAACGTTTCGGTACCGGTCGAGCTCGTGGGTGCCAATTTGCGAGTCAGGGCCTGAGAAAAAATCACGGCACTCGAACCCAGTTTGGAGAGGTCACTTTCGATGGTGTCGCGGCTGGCGATGAACTCGCCCACCATTTTCACCTTGGCGATGAGAGAGGGCTTGCTGGACGAGTTCGACGAGTTGTTCTGCGCGTCGGTGAAGAATGGAATCTCGATCACCGAACCGATGTGCAGCCCGCCCTCCTTGGCCGCTTGCACGTTCATCACCGCTTCATCCAGGCGTTTCGGATTGGGCATCCGGCCCTTGATGATCGTGACGCGATCCATCGACGAGTACTCGCCGTCCAAACTGCCCACGAACGCCGGCGGTTCCTCGCCGGCCGTTATNNACGATCGAGGTGGTCGAACGCTGAACCAGGGGAAGACGGGCGATCTCGTTGGCCAGATGGGCGTCGTAGCCGGTCTTGATACCCAGTCCGGGATCGTCGTAGCGGCTGAAGAGTCCGATCGTCGAAGGGTTGGTACTGGCCAGGTACGTGGGGAAGGAAGAATCAGTGCGCCGCGCGCCGGCGACGCTCGCCAGGGCCAGACCTCCCACCAGGCCAATGAGCAGCACCACGGCGAGGTAGCTGGTCCAGCGCCGAGCGAAGCTGGCCCGGTATCGATACCCGGCGACGCGCATTGTCTGTCCGTTCACCTCAACATTCCTCCGTGTCGTGGTCAACTCTTCTCTCATTGGAAAGTATGAAAGACTACGACACAAAAACGAAGGCGGTCAGCCCACTTTCTTTGCTCGTAGTACCACCACTGGCGCCGACGCGCC
>PLXU01000060.1 GCA_003151555.1 Acidimicrobiaceae bacterium
TGGGTTCGGGCAAGGGCAACCCCGAATTCTGGGTCGCCGTGGTCAAGCCCGGTCGCATCATGTTCGAGCTCGGTGGCGTCGACGAGACCCTGGCCCGCGCCGCGATGGATCGGGCCATTCAGAAGTTGCCCATCAAGGCCAAGTTTGTTATCCGTCCCGGTACCCACGGCACGCCGGAGGTGGTCGTCTAATGGCTAAGACCAGAGAACACGTCGCGGAGATGCGACTGCTCGGTGACCGCGAGATGTTGGAGCGTCTGAGTGACTCGCGTCGCGAGTTGTTCAACCTGCGCTTCCAGTTGGCCACCGGTCAGCTCGACAACTCGTCGCGCCTCGGCGCGGTGCGTCGCGACATCGCGCGCCTCGCCACCTTTCTGCGCGAACGTGAAATCGCGGCCGCTGAGGCCGCCGAAGAAGGTGAGTAGTCATGACTGACGCGACGAACGAAGTGACCCGCGAGAATCCCCGCAAGGTCCGCGAGGGCATTGTGGTCTCGGACAAGATGAACTCGACGTTGGTCGTGGCCGTCAACGAGCGCGTGAGCCACGCCCGCTACGGCAAGACCGTCCAGCGCACCAAGAAGCTCTACGTGCACGACGAGAAAAACGAAGCCAAGATCGGTGACCGCGTGCGCGTCCAGGAGACCCGTCCGTTATCGAAGCTGAAGCGCTGGCGCCTGACCGAGATCGTGGAGCGTGCGCGATGATTCAACAAGAGTCCCGCCTCAAGGTCGCCGACAACAGCGGCGCCAAGGAAGTGCTGTGCATTCGCGTGCTGGGCGGATCGCGTCGCCGTTACGCCTCGATCGGCGACGTCTTCATCGCCACCGTCAAGGACGCCATTCCCGGCGCCGCGGTGAAGAAGGGTGACGNNCCCGACGGTTCCTACATCAAGTTCGACGAGAACGCCGCCGTGCTGATCAACGATCAGTTGCAGCCGCGCGGCACCCGAATCTTCGGCCCCGTCGGACGTGAACTGCGCGACAAGAAGTTCATGCGCATTATTTCGCTCGCACCGGAGGTGCTGTAATGAAGATTCGTAAAGGTGACGACGTGCTGGTGCTGGCGGGCAAGTTCCGCGGCGAGCGCGCCGAAGTGATCGAGGCGATGCCCTCTCGCCACAAGGTCATACTCGACGGGCTCAACGTGTCCAAGCGCGCCACCAAGCAGACCGGCGCGACCATGCAGGCCGGTATCATCGACAAGTTCATGCCGCTGCACGTGTCCAACGTGGCGCTGTGGTGCCCCGGTCACAAGGGTCCGGCCAAGATTGGATTCGGCGAGGTCGATGGCACGAAGGTTCGCGTCTGTCGCAAGTGCGGGGAGACGCTATGAGTACGACCACCCGTCCGCGACTTAAGGTCCGCTACGACGAAGAGATTCGCCCGGCACTCAAGGAAGAGCTCGGGCTCGACAACATCATGCAGGTGCCGCGACTGTCCAAGATCGTGCTCAACTCCGGCGTGGGCCGCGCGACCCAACAGGTCTCGCTGCTCGAGGGCGCCCAACGCGACCTGGAGAAGATCACCGGCCAGAAGCCCATTGTCACGCGGGCCAAGAAGTCGATCGCCAGTTTCAAACTGCGCGAGGAGCAGGCCATCGGCACGAAGGTGACGCTGCGCGGCGACCGCGCGTGGGAGTTCTTCGACCGCCTGTTGAGCCTCGCCATTCCTCGCATCCGTGACTTCCGCGGTCTGCCGGCGACCTCCTTCGACGGTCACGGCAACTACACCTTTGGCATCAATGACCAGTTGATCTTCCCCGAGATTGACTACGACAAGATCGACGCGCCGCGTGGTTTCGATATCACCATCGTCACCACGGCCGCGAACGACGAGCAGGGTCGCGCATTTTTGCGCGCTTACGGCTTCCCCTTCAAGCAGGAGACTCGATAGATATGGCGAAGAAAGCTCTTCGAATCAAGCAACAGAAGACCCCCAAGTTCTCGACGCGTGCCTACACGCGCTGCGAGCGATGTGGTCGTCCACGTTCGGTGTACCGCAAGTTCGGCCTNNCACGGCAACTACACCTTCGGTGTGACCGAGCAGCTGATCTTCCCCGAGGTCGACTACGACCGCATCGACACCACCCGTGGCATGGACATCACCATCGCCACCACCGCACGTACCGATGACGAGGGCCGGGCACTGCTCGCCGCCTTCGGCTTCCCCTTCCGCAAGGAGAACCAGTAACCCCATGGCGAAGAAGGCTTTGATCGAGAAGCAGCAGCGCACGCCCAAGTTCAAGGTGCGCGGGTACACCCGGTGCCGCCGGTGCGGCCGCCCCAAGTCGGTGTACCGCAAGTTCGGCCTGTGCCGTATCTGCCTGCGGGTGATGGTGCACGCCGGTGAAGTCCCCGGCGTGACTAAGGCGAGTTGGTAGGTGACGTTATGACAATGACCGACCCCATCGCCGACATGCTGACGCGTATCCGTAACGCGAACGCCGCCATGTTCGACAGCGTCAAGATGCCCAGCTCCAAGCTCAAGGAGAGCCTCGCGAAGGTTCTCGAACGCGAAGGATTCATCGCGAGCTACTCCGTCACGAAGGTCGACGGCAAGCCGGCCCCGACGCTCGAAATCAACCTGAAGTACTCCGAGGACCGCAAGAAGACAATCGTGGGTATTAAGCGCATCTCCAAGCCCGGTCTGCGCATCTACAAGAAGTCCGATCAGATGCCCAAAGTGTTGGGCGGTGTGGGCGTGGCGGTTGTCTCAACCAGCCACGGTCTCATGACCGACCGCGAAGCGCGCAAGGCCAAGCTCGGCGGCGAGGTGCTCTGCTATGTCTGGTAACCGACTCACTGTCGCGGAGGTTCGCTGATGTCGCGCATCGGACGTAACCCCATCACGGTGCCCTCGACGGTCACCGTCGACGTGGCCGACAACGTCGTGACGGTGAAGGGCCCCAACGGGACCATGCACCGCACACTGCCCGACGGCATCACGATCTCTCGCGAGGGCGACGTGCTCACCATCGACCGAGTGAACGACGAGACGATGTACCGCTCGCTGCACGGACTGACGCGCACGCTGGTCTCGAACATGGTCGTCGGGGTTACCGACGGCTGGTCCAAGGAGCTCGAGATCATTGGCGTGGGCTACCGCGCCGCCGCCGGTGCACCGGGCGTACTGGATCTGGCGCTGGGTTTCTCGCACCCGGTCAAGTTCACCGCGCCTGAGGGCATCACCTTCGAAGTGCCCGCGGCGACGCGCGTGATAATCAAGGGCGCGGACAAGGAAGTCGTGGGCCAGGTGGCCGCGTCGATCCGCAAACTACGCAAGCCCGAGCCCTACAAGGGCAAGGGAGTGCGCTACCTCGGCGAACGAGTGGCGCGCAAGGCCGGAAAGGCGGCGAAGTAATGCCTCGCTCCACCCACGAACTGCGCCTGCGCCGTCACAAGCGCATCCGCCGTCGCCTGAGCGGCACGCCCGAGCGTCCCCGTGTCGCGATCAGCCGCTCCAACAAGCACATCTCGGCCCAGATCATCGATGACGTGAACGGGCGCACCCTGGCCGCCGCCTCGTCGGTTGAAGCCTCGCTCAAGGGCACCAGCGGTGGCAACATCGAAGGGGCCAAGGCCGTGGCTAGCCTGCTCGCCCAGCGCGCACAGGACGCCAAAATCACCACAGTGGTGTTCGATCGCGGTGGTTTTGACTACCACGGTCGGGTCGCCGCCTTCGCGGACACCTTGCGTGCCGCCGGACTGGAGTTTTAATGAGTGACTTAGAGCAGTACGAAGAGCGCACCATCAAGGTAAACCGCGTGTCCAAGGTCGTGAAGGGTGGACGTCGCTTCTCGTTCACCGCCCTCATGGTCATTGGCGACGGCAACGGCAAGGTCGGCTTGGGTTATGGCAAGGCCAAAGAGGCCGGTCTCGCGGTGCAAAAGGGGATTGAAGAGGCCCGCAAGAATCTCTTCGACGTTCCCCTAGCGGGCACGACGATCATCTACCCCGTGTTGGGCGCCTCCGGCGCCGGCCGGGTGCTGATGAAGCCGGCCGCTCCCGGTACTGGCGTTATCGCTGGCGGCGCGGCCCGGGCCATCCTCGAGATGGCCGGCGTCAAGGACATCATTGCCAAGTCGCTCGGCTCGTCTAATGGCATCAACGTGGCCCACGCCACCATTGAGGGACTCAAGCAATTGCGCCGTCCCGAAGAGATTGCGTCGTTGCGCGACAAGCCGGCCGATCACGTCATCCCCTCGGGCACCCTGCGGGCCTACCGCGAACGCCAGCGCGAGGGCGACCTGTTTAAGACGGAAGGCTGAACATGACCCAACTTAAAGTCACCCAGACGCGCTCGGCCATCGCCACCAAGCCCAAGCACCGCGCCACGCTGCGCGCGCTCGGTCTGCGCGGCATTGGCCAGTCGAACGTGCTGCCGGATCGTCCCGAGATTCATGGGATGATCGCGCGCGTGCCCCACCTGATCAAAGTAGAAGAGGTCAAGTAATGAAGCTGCACGATCTCAAATCGCCCGAGGGCTCTACGCACCGCAAGAAGATTGTCGGTCGCGGCATCGCCGGCAAGGGTGGCAAGACGGCCGGACGCGGCACCAAGGGCCAGAAGGCCCGGCGCACCATTCCGGCCGGTTTCGAGGGCGGCCAGTTGCCGCTGCTCCAGCGCATTCCCAAGCTGAAGGGATTCACGAACCCCTTCCGCGTGGAGTACACCCCGGTCAACCTCGACGCCCTGGTGGCGTTAGGGGTGAGCGACGTCACCTTCGAAGTGCTTGTCGAACGCGGTCTCGCGCGTCGCAAGGACTTGGTCAAGATCTTGGGACGTGGCACGCTCGACAAGAAGCTGAACGTGTCGGCCCACGGTTTTTCGGCGTCCGCCAAGGCCGCCATCGAGGCCGCTGGCGGCACGGCGACGGAGCTGGCCAAGCCCTTCGCCGTTCGTCCTCCTGCGTCGGGCAACCAGCACCAGAATCGCTAAGGCAGACTCGTGTTTAAGCGCCTCGCCAACATCTTTCGTGTACCGGACCTACGCAACAAGGTCCTGTTCACCATTGGCATCATCTGCCTCTACCAGCTAGGGGCCAACTTACCCATACCCGGGGTGAGTTGGAGCCAG
This sequence comes from Acidimicrobiaceae bacterium, assembly GCA_003151555.1. Lineage (GTDB taxonomy): Bacteria > Actinomycetota > Acidimicrobiia > Acidimicrobiales > RAAP-2 > RAAP-2. The sequence goes on from PLXU01000060.1 coordinate 5,076, forward strand.
GTGAGGTTGCTGCAGTCCAAGGCCGGGGCCAGCGGGGCGCTCGGCTTCTTGAACCTCTTCTCGGGCGGCGCCCTCACCCGATTGGCCGTCTTCGGATTGGGCATCATGCCCTACATCACCAGCACCATCGTGATTCAACTGCTGACGACCGTGATCCCCAAGTTGACCGAGTGGCGTGACCAGGGGGCCGTGGGCCAGAAGAAGATCACCCAGACCACCCGCTACCTGACCATTGGTCTCGCCCTCTTGCAGTCGACCGGCCTGATTTACGCCTTCCACGGCCACGACCAGGCCCTGCTCGGCTTCAACATCAACCTGATCCCGAAGTTCAGCCTCTCGCTAGGTCTATTCATGGTGCTCATCATGACCGCCGGCACGGCCTTCGTGATGTGGCTGGCCGAACTGATCACCCAGCGCGGCATTGGCCAGGGCATGAGCCTCTTGATCTTCGCCAACGTCGTCTCGAGCCTGCCCTCGGGCGGACGAGCGGTCTGGGACGAGGGCGGACCCTTCAAGTTCCTCATCATCCTGGTCATTTCCTTGGTGCTGCTCGTCTTGATTGTCTACGTCGACCAGGGCCAGCGCCGTATTCCGGTCACCTTCGCTCGCCGGGTCGTGGGGCGCAAGGAGATGGGCGGCAACTCCACCTATATTCCGCTCAAGGTCAACCAATCGGGCGTGATCCCGATCATCTTCGCCTCGTCGGTGCTCTACATACCGATCCTCATGTCCAACGTCGTGCCGTGGGCCAGTTTCCAGAACTTCGTGAACAACTCGCTGCACCCGACCAGCTTCTTTTACATCTTCGCTGACTTCGTCTTGATTTTCGCCTTCACGTTCTTCTACGTCTACATTGCCTTCGAGCCCCACCAGCAGGCCGAGCAGCTGCGCCAGCAGGGCGGCTTCATCCCCGGTATTCGCCCGGGCATGCCGACCGAGAAGTACTTCGCCAAGACCTTGAGCCGTATCACGGTCGTGGGGGCCACCTTCCTGGCCTCGGTGGCGGTCGTGCCCAGCATCCTGATGGCCATGTGGAATATCAACAAGTTCCCGTACTACGGCACCACCCTGCTCATCGCGGTGGGCGTGTCGCTGCAGACCATGCAGCAAATCGATAGTCAGCTCATGATGCGTAACTACGAAGGCTTCTTAAAGAAATAGCGATGCCCAAACGTCTGAATCTCGTGATTTTGGGAAAACAGGGCGCTGGCAAGGGAACCCAGTGTGAGCGCCTCTCCGCGCGCTACTCCATCCCACATGTCTCGACCGGCGACATCCTACGCTCGGCCATCCAGGTCGATTCGACCCTCGGTCGCTCCGTGGCGTCGATCCTGGACGCCGGTGCCCTGGTTCCCGACGACGTCGTCATCAAGTTGGTCGAGGACCGCTTGGAGGAGCTCGACGCCCGAGGCGGCGCCCTGCTCGATGGTTTCCCGCGCACGATTGCCCAGGCCGAGGCGCTCGAAGACCTCTTGGGCGACGACGGCATCAAGTTGTGCATCAACCTCGAAGTGCCGACCGAGTTGGCGACGCAACGCCTCTCCACGCGTCGGGTCTGCCAGGAGTGCGGCTCGATCTACAAAGAAACCGACGTCGAGGCGATTTCGGGCACCTGCTCGAAGTGCGGGGGCGACGTCATCCAGCGCGCCGACGACTACCCCGACGCTATCCGCCAGCGCCTCGAAGCCTACGTGAGCAGCACCGAGCCGTTGCTCGCCTTCTACGAGGCACGCGGACTGCTGGTGACGGTCAACGGCGACCAGAAACCCGACGACGTCACCGTGGCCATCCAGTCGGAGATCAGCCTGCGAGGCCTCGGTTGAGGCGTTCGAGCGACGAGTTGAACAAGATGCGCAAGGCCGGCAAAGTCGTCGCCGAGATGCACGAGGCGACGCGCGCCGCGATCCGTCCGGGCGTGACGACGCGCGAACTGAACGAAGTGGCGGCCGAAGTGCTGGCCAATCGCGGGGCGCGTTCTAATTTTCTCAACTACCACGGTTTTCCCGCCGTCATCTGCACCAGTCCCAACGACATGATCGTGCACGGCATCCCGGGCGACTACCGGTTGAAAGAGGGCGACATCCTCTCCGTTGATTGCGGCGCCATCATCGAGGGCTACCACGGCGACGCCGCCTACACCGCGGGCGTCGGCCAGGTCAGTGCCGCGGCGCAGAAACTGTTGGACGTCACCGAGCGTTCCCTGTGGGCCGGGATTGACCAGTTGGTCATCGGCAACCGCCTGCACGAAGTCGGTCGGGCCGTGCAAAAAGTTGCCGAGGCGGCCGGGTACTCGGTCGTGCGCGAGTACGTGGGCCACGCGATCGGCACCGAGATGCACGAGAGCCCCCAGGTGCCCAACTACTGGCCCGGCTCGCCCGGTCCCACCCTCAAGGAGGGCATGGTCTTCGCCATTGAACCAATGGTCAACGTGGGCTCGTACGACACCTACGTGCTCGACGATGGGTGGAGCGTCATGACCAGCGACGGCCAATTGTCGGCCCACTTCGAGCACACCATTGCCCTGACCGACAACGGTCCCGAGGTCTTCACCGTCGCCTAATCTTCGCCGCTCGACGCCCTACTGCGGCGGGTGGGCGCGGTCGTGCTGTCGTTGGGCGAAGAGGGCCGCCTCGGTGCGGCGCTGGAAGCCCAATTTGGCCAGGAGGTTTGAGACGTAGTTCTTGACCGTCTTTTCGGCGAGGAACATCTCGGCGGCGATCTCGCGGTTGCTCAGTCCCTCGCTCAGCAGCTCGAGAATTCTTTGCTCCTGGCCGCTGAGGCTCTCCAGGCGAATGTCTTCGGCGATCTGACGGCGCAGCCGCTCGCGCGATCGCTCGATCTGTTCGGTAGTGAGCAGCATCTCGCCGTTGGCGACACGTCGAATCGCGTTGACGAGGTCGTCGCCGCGAACGTTCTTGAGCACGTAGCCGCGCGCCCCGGCCAGCACCGACGCGCTGATCGCTTCGTTGTCGGGGAACGAGGTCAACATGAGACAGGCCAGGTCGGGTCGACGCTCGCGCAGCGACCGGCATAGGTCGACGCCGCTGCCATCGGGCAGGCGCACGTCGAGCACCGCCACGTCCACCTCATCAAGCTCAACGTCCATCGCCTCTTGCAAGGAACCGGCTTGGGCCACGACCTGGAGATCCGGGTGGGTTTCGAGCAGCTCGCTCAGCCCGCGACGAACAATTTCGTGATCGTCGACGAGCAGAAGGCGGATCATCTCAGTTGGAAAGCTTTGCGGTCCACCGGACCATTGTGCCACGATTTAACTGCGAGTCGATCACGCAGTCGCCACCGAGCTCGCGCGCTCGTGAGGTGAGGTTGCGCAGTCCCCGGCCCGGTCCGATGGGCGAGGAGAACCCCCTCCCGTTATCGGTTACGACGAGGACAATGAGTTTCTCTAGATCGTCGACGTCGACGTCCACGGTGACTTCGGTGGCGCGCGAGTGGCGCACGATGTTGGAGAGTATTTCGCGCAGTGCCTGGACGGTGTGGCGGGTGCAGGAACTGGACGCCACGTTGTCAATCGCCGAAGAGACCCGCTGTTTCACGTCCAGGTTGAGTCGGGCCCCGACCTCGTCGGTTAACGCGGTGATGCGGCCGCGCAGCGAGGTGCCGTCGAGTTCGTCCTGATCGATCTCGAAAATGGTGGTGCGAATCTCGCGAATGGTGGCGTCGAGTTCGTTGATGCAGTTGTTGATGCGCGCCTGGCTGGCTTCGTCCATCGGCGTCATGAGCGACAGCTGCAGCGAGAGGCCCACCCCGAAGAGCCGTTGGATCACCGTGTCGTGCAAGTCGCGCGCGATGCGTTCGCGTTCTTCGCTGAGCGTGAACTCTCGCAGGTGGGCGCGTAACGTCACCTGTTCAATGACGAGCCCCGCCGCTCGGCCGAAGGAGTCAATGAGTTGCTCGTCCTCCTCGCTGAAGGGTTCACCGTCGACGCGGTCGGTGAGGTAGAGATTGCCGTAGACGTGGCCGTCGCTTGTTCGCACCGGCACGCCGAGGAATCGCGTCATCGCGGGGTGGTTGGCGGGGAAGCCCACCGAGCTGGGGTGCGTGCTCAAATCATCCAGTCGCAGCGGCTCGGGGAAGTGAATGATCTCGCCGAGCAGGCCGCGGCCGCGCGGGAGGTGACCAATCTCGGCGCGCGTGGCCTCGTCGATGCCGAAGGTGATGAACTGCGCCAACGTTTCGCCGTCGCTGGTGACGACGCCCAGCGCGCCGTAACGCGCACCCACGAGTTGGCTCGCCGCTTCGACGATGACGCGCAGCAGGTCGGCGAGGTCGGCGTCGGTTTCAATGAGCAGCATCGCGTCGATGAGCGCGTGCAGGCGCAGGGGATCGTTGACCCGGTGAAATGCCACAGCCCCAGCCTGACACAGTGGTCGGGCGCGAAATTGTCTAACCAATGCGCTCGCCGACCACCACCGAAAGAGGCAGCGAAATGAGGGTGGCGCCGCGATCGATGGCTTCTCGTATTGCCTCGGGCAGGTCCGCAGTAGAGGTGGCGGCTCCGGCCAGGCCCGAGGCCATGACCGACCAGGTTGCCCCGTTAGGTTCGAGACCGTCTATTTCGATCGAGAGCACGTCGCCGCGACGAGCGGCCAGGATCACCGAGTCCTCGCTGCTCGCCACCAGCAGGTGCTGTTCATCAATAATGGCGACGCGCACGGGCAGCGCCGCGGGCAGGCAGCGCACCGAGATGACGGCCCGGGCCAGTTCGGCCCGGGCTAGCAGGTCCACGCAGGCCGCCCTTGAGAGCGTCGCGCGTGGTAGAGAATACTCCTGGTCAACCACCACTCCAGCATGAACCCATTTCTCTAGGCCGTTATAGGGTCTGGTGTCACATTTTGGCCGCGCCGGTAGACTGGGTAGTCGGTGGCGTGGTCATTCCAGGGTCGAATTTTGCGTTTCTTAAGAAATTCGGTAGAATAGTCAGCCGACCTTTTCGAATCCG
>PLXU01000176.1 GCA_003151555.1 Acidimicrobiaceae bacterium
ATCATCGACGCCGTGCGCTGCGCCAAGGTCGCGCTCGACCGGGGCATCGGCGGACCGATCATCGGACCCTCGGCCTACTTCATGAAATCCCCGCCGGTGCAGTTCCACGACGACGTGGCCCACGAAATGGTCGAGGCCTTCGCCAACGAGGCCGCCGAGAACGCGGTGTGGCCCTAGGTCTCAGCCAACGCGTAACCCTCGCGCTTCGCTCTCAGGGTTGGTCGTACGAAGTGCAACGCCCCTAGCTCTCCAGTTAGACAGGTGACCTCGACTACTACGACGTCACTTGTCCTTCGAGTTCTTGAATCAATGCGAGTGTCAGCACCGTCGCTTCGGTGGGGGCCGCGACAGTGACGGTGTCGTGCGCCACGGTCGCGTCGACTTCCAGGGTCGCGTTGCCGGAAGAGCCGTTCGGTGCGGTGACCTTGATGGACCCTCCCGTCGCTGTCGAACCGGACAACGTGACGCCCAGGGTGTAGGTGCCGTGCACCTTGCCAGTGTGAAACGAGAAGGCCGAAAACGAGGAGCCCGTGTTAGTCCCCTCAGCCTGGGCCACCACCGGCAACACGGCCTTGGCAATCGAGGCGAGCGTGCCGGTCTGCGAGTACCCACCGCCCGGCAGCGTCGTGTACGGGGTGGCTTCAATCACTTTGGTCAGGCTCTTAAGTAGTGCCTGGACCAAGGCCTGCTCTTTCGCAGTCTGGGCCTCGGTCGGCGTGCTGGAGGGCACCAATGAGGTGATGAGGCTCTGGGGAACCTCGAACCAACGATTGTCGACGACCAGCTCGATAGCCGCGAGCTTTTGCGGGGTCAGACCCAGGCCCGGGATGTTCGCGAGCGGCTGCGCGTTGAACTCAAAGTAGAGGTTCGTGCCCACCTCTCGCAAGGCCAACAGAGTTTGGTTGGCCACGTTGACGTCGATCTCGGAGTCGATGTTGCCGACCGACTGCGAAAGCGCTTGGCCGGTAGTGCTCGCCTCAATCACGTTGTACGAGAACCCGGCCAGGATCTGTTGGACCTGTTGGGAACCGGCGCCCGCGAATGTCGCGGTGAGGTGTACTTGAAGGTACGGCGACGCGCCCAGTGACGACACCGCCCCGTCCAATGACGCGCTGGCCCCGCAGGCGGCGAGCGTGAGGGATGCGGCCACCGCTCCCACTGAAAAAACCTTCCAGTCAGACTTCTTCACAGCGCCCCCTCTATTGGCGTCGAACTCACGTTCCACGGGCTCAAAGCCAGTTTTGACCGAATGGCCGCCCCTCTGGGTGGAACCGCTCTTCGCAGAAATGTAGCAGTGCGCCCGCAAAAATACCCAAATATTGTGCCAGATGTGTCGATTAAGCCCATTATTTAGAGAGAATCGGCCCCGAGACGATCGCGGAACCTCGTGACGGCGTTTCGGGCGCTTACTGGTCAGCCCACCACTCTCGCAGCCGGACCTGCGCTTCGGCAACGCTAATTTCACCCTCGTCGAGACGAATCTCCATCAGGAAGTCCAGCGCCCGGCCCACCGCGGGACTGGGCGCGATGCCCAACAACTTCATCACCGCAACGCCGTCAAGTGCGGGGCGCAGCCGGCTGAGATCCTCTTGGGCGGCCAGCTCGTCAATGCGCACCTCGAGTTCATCCATGCGCTGGGCCAGGGTGGCGGCCTTGCGCGCGTTGCGCGTCGTGCAGTCACAGCGGGTCAGTTCGTTGAGCTCATCGAGCAGGTGACCGGCGTCGCGCACGTAGCGACGTACGGCCTTATCGCTCCAACCCATCTTGTACGTGTGAAAACGCAGATGCAGCTCGACCAGCGTGCTCACGTCGTCGACCACCTCCTGGGCGTACTTGAGCGCGACCATGCGCTTCGCCGTCATCTTGGCGCCCACCACTTCGTGGAAGCGGAAGGTCACGCCCTCGTCGGTAATTTCGCGCGTCGCGGGCTTGCCGATGTCGTGAAACAGCGCCGCCAGTCGCAGCACGAGGCGCGGCGAAATCTTGTCCACCACGGCCCAGGTGTGCTTCAGCACGTCCTTGTGGCGTTGGATGGGGTCCTGCTCGAGCTGCAACTTCGGCAGCTCGGGGAAAAAGTGATCGGCCAGACCCGTGCGCACGATGAAGTCGAGTCCGACGGAGGGTTGCTCGGTCATCAGCAACAAGTCCAATTCGTTGCGGATTCGCTCGGCCGAGACCTTGGTGAGCCGCTCGGCCATCTTGGTCGCCGCCGCCTCGATCGACTCGTCAATGCGCAGCGCGAACCGGGCCGCGAACCGGGCGGCACGCAGCATTCGTAGAGGATCGTCACTAAATAGGATTTCGGGGTCGGTGGGGGTGCGAAGCACCCCTTCGTGCAGGTCGGCGAAGCCGTTGTAGAAGTCGAAGAGCGTTTGCACCCCCGCCAAATTGGTCCCCAGCGCGATCACGTCCAGTGCGAGGGCGTTCATCGTAAAGTCGCGACGGCTCAGATCGACCTCTAAGGAATCACCCCATTCAACCGAAGGCTTGCGCGAGTGGTCGACGTACGCCTCGGATCGGAACGTCGTGATCTCAACCTTGATGCCGCTCTCGCGCAGGACGCCGCCGATGGTGCCGAAGGCTCGGCCCTGCTCCCACAGCGACGCGCACAGTGGAGCCAGAAGCCGTGCAATGTCGTCAGGTCGCGCGTTCGTGGTGAAATCAATTTCGAAGTCCTCGCCCGGGGCCTGGTCCAGCACGGCGTCTCGAATCGAACCCCCCACCGCGTAGAGGCTGAAGCCCGCGTCGCCAAATGCGAGCGCGAGCGGAGCCGAAAGTCGAGCGATCTCGTTGAGGCGATCGTGGACCTGTTCATATGTTGTCACTGCGAATGAAGGGTAGTGGTCGCCCGAGTTGACGCGACACCCCAGGTAGCCTGTAGCAGCATGTTCCACCGATTTCCGACCTGGTGGCGGGCGCTCGGCGTCGTACTCCTCAGCCTCGCAACGGTGACGTGGCCATCGGCCGCGCAGGCTCGAACGACGTCGTCGTTCAAAGTGGCCCACCAGGGGGCCTGGGTCACCCTGTCGCGCGCCGGACGGGCCCGACTCGGGGTCACCCTAGAGTTGCGAGCACCCCACGAAAGTGCGGTCGCGCAACTCTCGCTCTTTCCTCGAATCGACACCCGTGCTCAGATCACTCCCCTGATCAACGGCATCGGAACCCACGTGCCCGCGGCCTCCACCAGCGCCACGATCAGCCTCGACTGCGCGACGCGGCGCTCGATCTCACTGACGGTGGCGCTCTTCACCCGCACACCCGCGCGCCAGGCCAGCGTCTGTGGTTCGCACGCCGTGCGCCTACATCTTCCGTGTTCTGGGGCGAGCTGCGATGGCGTGTACCCACTGCGCTACTCGGTTACGTTGGCCGGCGCCACCACCGTTAAGTGGTCCCTCGTCGCAGTTCAGGCCACGAACGTTGCTCGTCCCCTGCGCCTCAACTGGATTGAAACCTTCGAGCCTTCAGTACTCCAGAATCCTGGGCGAACCGTCGCCGTGCTCGACGCGATTGCCCGCTACCGAGCGTTACCCATCACTCTGGGCGCGGACTACCGAACGCTCGCGCGGTTAATGCCCCTGGCAAAAACGCCCAGTGGCGAACAGATGGACGTCGCGCTGGTCAAGGCCCTCGCCAGCCCGCTGCATCGCGCCGTTGCGGCCCCGCCAGGCAACATTGACTTCGGCGGCCTAGTGGCCAACGGGCTAACGACCCAGGTGGCGCAGCAACTCGCCCTGTCGGCCGACTTCCTGCGAAAGATAACTGGCCGTTACGTCGACGGACAGGTGCTGCTCTCGGGGCGGCCTTCGCTCAGCAGCCTGGACGCGTTAGCCGGCGCCGGCGTGCGCGACGTCATCATTCCCGAATCGGCCCTGAGCGTGGCTCCTTCGACGACGCTCAATTGGGGGGCTCCCTTTCAACCCCAGGGCGCGCAGTCGCTGGGCGCCCTGAGCATCGACGGACCGCTCAGTCAACTGGCGACCGATGTCTCGATTGAACCGGGCCGGCGCGCCGCGATGACGGTGGCCACACTGGCCTTTCTCCATTTCGAAGCACCCGACGCCCCCGCCACTCGCAGCGTCGTGATGGTCACGTCCGCGGCCAGCACGCCCGCGAGCTACGTGGCCGATCTACTGGGTGGTCTGAACCACAATCCGTTCGTGGTCGCGAGCAGTCTCAGTCCTTCGTTTAATTCATCGCTCATCGCCACCAACGGTGCCCCCGCCACTCGCACGCTGGTCACGTCGACGCCGACCACGTGGGCGCCCGTCAACGTCAGTTCGCTCATCACGCTCATCGGAGCGGTGACGAGCTACAACCGAGCGATGGCGTCATCCGGCATCTCCAGCACGCTGAGTGCCGACGTCGCCCAGAGCGAAGTGGTGGGCAGCACCAGCGGTCGCCAGACTGCGATTGCTCGCGCGCTCAATGCGCTTAACAGCCAACTCAACCTCTTTTCGGTCAACTCCAGCGCTATCACGTTGGCCGGGCCGGGCACCGCGCTGCCCATCACGATCTTGAGCCGGGCCAGCTACCCCGTTACCGTGGTGGTACACCTCATCGCCAGCGCACTCTCGTTTCCCAAGGGCGCCAACATCGTGACCACGCTCGAATCGCCCACCACGGCGTTGCGCGTGCCCACCTCCAACCACCGCGGCAGCAGCCTCACCCTCCAGGTCGTCATCACCACGCCCAATGACCAGGTCGTGCTCGCTCGATCCGCCCTCCAGGTGCGCATCGCGGGAACTTCGGTCGTTGGCTATCTCTTGACGATCGGCTCGCTATTGGTCTTGGCCTACTGGTGGTTTCGCACCAATCGCCGCCGTCCCAAGGGACGCCACGCCAGATGAGTCCGAGCGCGTCGCACGGCACCCGGGTTTTCTCCATGGCTAGTGGAACGTTGGTGTCACGTCTGACGGGGCTGTTGCGCGTGCTCGTGCTCGCCTGGGTGCTCGGCTTCACGCCAATCGCCGACGCCTTCAACCTGGCCAACACCGTGCCCAACATGTTGTTCGACCTCGTGCTCGGCGGCGTGCTGGGCGCCACGTTTATCCCCGTCTTCGTGGAACGACTCGCCCTCGACGGCGAGCGGCGGGCCTGGAAGTCAATTTCCAGCGTCATCACCGGGGCGCTCATGGTGCTCTTCGTGGCGTCAGTGCTCGCCTGGTTCACGGCGCCGTGGATCATCCAGGGCTTTACGGCCCTCAACCATTCCACCACCAGCGAGTCGCTGCACACTCTCACCCAGCAACGGGCCCTCGCCACATCGTTGCTGCGCTGGTTCGTTCCTCAGATCTTCTTCTACGGCGTCATCGGCATCGCGACGGCGCTACTCAATATTCGCAATCGCTTCGCCCCGGGGTCGTGGGTGCCCATTGCCAACAACGCGGTCTGCATCGCGGTGCTGGTCTGGTTTCACCTCGTGGACCCCACCCCCACCCTGCACTCATTGCAGGGATCCAGTCACCTGATGTGGCTGGGCCTGGGCACCACGTTGGGCGTGGCGGTGCAGTTCCTCTGCTTACTGCCCGCCCTCGCGCGCAGCGACCTGTGGCGTCTGTCGTTTCGCTTTGACCGCAAGGACCCAGCCCTTCGCTCCATCAGCCGACTCGGCAGTTGGACGCTGCTGGTAGTGGTGGCCAATCAACTCTCGCTCTACGTGATCCTGGCCTTCGCTTTTGGTCTTCCGGGCAAGGGCAACGTCAGTGCGTACACCTATGGCTGGTCCCTCATGCAGATGCCCTACGCCGTGGTCGTCGTCTCTGTGCTGGGCGTGCTCACCCCACAATTGGCGGGGTACGCCACGAACCAGGACTACGCGGGGCTCGCGGAGCGACTTCGCTTCGGGCTTCGCCAGTCACTCGTCATCATCATTCCCTGCGCGCTCGTCTTGGTGGTCTTCGCTCAACCGATCGTCGGAATCCTGTTAAAGCACGTCAATGACTCGAAGCACTGGTCGGTCGGCATCGTTCTGGCGGTCCTCGCGGCGGGGCTGCCGGGATTCACGGTCTTTCAGCTCTGCGTGCGCGGGCTGCAGTCAATGCAACGCGCCCGCGAGGTTTTCTACCTCTACGTGTTGCAGAACTTGCTCACGATAGCCCTGGCCATCGTCCTGGGTCGACACTCACTCGCCGGACTGATCTCGAGCATTTCGATCGCCTACAGCGCGGCCGCGATCATCGCGCTCTACGCACTATCTCGCCACCAGGTCCGTATTGCCGCGGTCATCTGGGCCCGTCACGTGCGGCGCAGCCTGTGGGCCTCGCTCATCGCGACGCTGGTCATGGCGCTGATTTACTCATCGTCATCCTCGACGCATGGCGCGGGCCTCATCGGTCGATTCTTCGGCGCCGCGGCGGCGGGCGTGGTCGCCTACATTACGGTAGTAGTGCTCGCCCAGCGCAGCGTTGCCCGACGTTCCGCGAGAGGTGTGAGGCTCGAGTAGTTAAGGGGGGGACGTGGCCAACGTACGGGTTATCAGTGACAGCAGTTGTGATCTTCCCGAAGAGCTGGTGCGCCGTCTCGACATCGAGATTGTCTCGCTCAGCATTCGCTTTGGCGACGAAGAATTCACCGACCGCGTTGACTTGACGCCGGCCGAGTTTTGGGCCAAGTGCAAGGCCTCCAAGACTCTGCCCGCGACCGCCGCACCGTCGCCCGGTTCCTTCCAAGGCGCCTACGAGAGTGCGCTCGCGAGCGGTTGCGACGGCGTGATCGTGCTCACGCTCTCGGCCGCGCTGTCGGCCACCCACCAGGCGGCGGTGATCGCAAGCGAAGCGGTAGCCGGAAAGATAGCGGTGCGCGTGGTCGACTCCCAGGCGGCGTCCATGGCGCTCGGCCTGCTGGTGCTGGACGTGGCCGAGATGGCCCAGACCGGCGCGAGCCTCGAAGAGCTGGTCGAGCACGCCGAGGCGCTCATTTCCAAAGTGGGCGTCATCGCGATGCTCGACACGCTCGAGCACCTGGTGAAGGGCGGCCGGGTCGGTGGCGCCCGGGCCCTGATCGGTCAAGTGTTGGCGATAAAACCATTGATCGAATTGCGCAACGGGGTGGTCGCCGAGGCCGGCCGACAACGAACGCGCGCCAAGGCGCTGGCCGCGATTACCGCGGTTGTTCGCACCCACGCTCCCCTGCGTCGCATGGCCGTGGTGCACGGCGACTCCAACGAACTCAAAGCCCTCGAGGCGCTGGTGGCCGACATCCCCACCGAGTTTGCACTGATCGTCGCCGACATGGGTCCCACCGTGGGCACGCACGGCGGACCGGGAATTATTGGCGTCGCCTGGCTCGAGACGTAGGTCACGCGGCGCCGCTAAGTTCTAAGCGTGAGCGAAGCAACCGAACCACGCGAGCCTGACTTCGTCGACAAGGCCCTGCACTCGTTTGACCACGCCCTGGACGTGGTGCACGACAAGGTGCTTCGCCCGATCCTGCTGGTGGGCCGGGCCCTGGCGTTCGGATTCATCATCTTGCTCGCGGTCCTGGTGCTCCTGGTGGCCCTCGTCATCGGCATCATCCGCCTGCTGGACGTTTATGCTTTCTCGAGCCACGAGTGGCTAAGTTACGCGGTTATCGGAGCCCTCAGCCTGCTCGGCGGCCTCATGATTTGGCGGCGACGCCGACCCATCGATACAAGGAAGTAATGCCCGAACACACGAGTGTCCTCATCATTGGCTCGGGGCCGTCCGGTCTGACGGCGGCCATCTACTCGGCCAGAGCCCAGTTGAGTCCCATCGTGATCGAGGGCGAACCCTCCTCCACGACCGACCAGCCCGGTGGCCAACTCATGCTCACCACCGACGTGGAAAACTATCCCGGCTTCCCCGACGGAATTACCGGACCGGATCTGATGATCAACATGCGCGACCAAGCCATTCGCTTCGGCGCCGATCTGCGCGTCACCAAGGTCCAAAAACTGGACGCGACCACTCGCCCGTTTCGCGCGTGGCTCACCGACGACGTGGAGCCCAGTATCACCGCCGACGCGGTGATACTGGCCACCGGCGCGCGATCCCTGATGATGAACGTGCCCGGCGAAGAACGACTCTTGAGTCACGGGCTCTCGACCTGCGCGACTTGCGACGGCTTCTTCTTTCGCGGTCAGGACATCGCGGTCATCGGCGGCGGTGACTCCGCGATCGAAGAGGCGACCTTCCTCACCCGCTTCGCCTCCAGCGTCACGATCGTGCACCGCCGCGACTCGCTTCGCGCCTCCAAGATCATGCAGGAGCGCGCCTTCGCCAACGAAAAGATCCGCTTCGCCTGGAACACGCAGGTCGTCGAAGTGCTGGGTCAGGAGCGCGTCATCGGCCTCGCGCTGCGCGACACCGTCACTGGCAAATCGCGGGTGCTCGACGTGACGGGCGTCTTCGTCGCCATTGGTCACATTCCCAACACCACGCTCGTCACCGGTCAGGTCGATCTCGAAGAGAACGGCTACGTGCGCACGGGACTGGGCTCCTTCACCAATATCGAAGGTCTCTTCGCGGCCGGCGACGTCCAGGATCACGTCTACCGACAAGCGGTCACGTCGGCCGGTTCGGGCTGTATTGCCGCGATTGACGCCGAACGATGGCTCGAAGCGACGGGCCAGTAAGACTTCACCGCTAAGGTGTAACCCGCGACGCCGCCCAATGGCGTCGATCTTGGAGGCCGCTATGAGTGAGCAGATTACGACCCTGACTGACGCCACATTCGACGAAATGATTGGCGCGTCGGAGAAGCCAGTTCTCGTTGACTTCTGGGCGGAATGGTGCGGCCCCTGCAAGATGATTGCTCCCATCCTCGAAGAGTTCGCGTCCGAGCAGGCCGACAAGTTTGTGATCGGCAAGCTCGACGTCGACGTCAACGTCGCCACCGCCACCAAATTCTCGGTGATGAGCATTCCTACCCTGTTGCTGTTCAAGAACGGTGAAGTGGTGGCTCGCCTCGTGGGTGCCAAGCCCAAGGGTGCGCTGCTCCAAGAAATCACCTCGAACCTCTAGTCCTGACCCTGAACTTCGAAAACCTGCAACGTGGCGCCACGGGCACTCGTGTACGCGAACTGCACGAACGATTACTACACGTTGGTTACGCAGCCCTCATAGATCAACCCGGCACGTACGCGGACGGCACGGCCGTCGCGGTCGAGGCCTTCCAGCGTTCGCGCGGCTTGCCCATCACGGGTGAGGTCGACGCCACCACATGGACACGATTAATAGAGGCCAGTTGGCATTTGGGTCAGCGGTTGCTATATCTGACGAGCCCCTTCTTGCGCGGCGATGACGTCGCTGATCTACAGGTGCACCTGGCGCAGTTAGGCTTCAATCCGGGACGAATCGACGGCATCTTTGGCCCCGCGCTCGAGGGAGCACTGAAGGATTTTCAACGTAACTGCGGTCTGTCCAACGACGGCACGTTCACGAAAGCCACGCTTCGTGAGTTAACGCGCATGACGATAACGACCTCCGATCGACACCTCGTCAACGACGCGCGCGATCGCGCGGGGTTCGACGACGTCGTGTCAGGACCCTTGGTCCTGTGCGGCGAGAGTCCGCTGGTGACGCTCATCGCGCGAGTGCTCGCGGCTTCCTTCGACGTTCATGATCTCTCCGCCTCCACCGATGATGAGGTGGCGCGCTACGCAAACGCACACGGAGCCGCGACGGTGCTGTCAATACAAGAAGTCGCGCAGACCAGCGGCATCCACCTGCACTACTGGGCCAGTTACCTCTCTCACTCGCGCCACGGCGAGCAACTGGCGAGCGCCCTCGCCACGGGGCTGTCGATGTCGCAGCAGTTGCCCGCGGTGGAGGTCACCGGCATGGCGCTGCCCATCATGCGCGAAACTGCCATGACCACGCTACGAATTGAACATGGCCCGTTGTCGGGTAGGGCCCTCCAGGAATTCTCGACCATGGTTTCGCAAATATTTGGCGAAGTTTTCCACAGGTAAGCCAAAAATAAGTCTTAAATGACGCGTCATGAGCGCCTCAAAGCCCTTTAATTTCACGAATTTCTTGAGAAACCCACAACTTCATCCACAACTTGGGGATAACTTCAACGAGTGGTTTAAGTTGAAGGTTGAAGGTTACTTTGTTTGCGAAATCGATATATAGAGCCTCTCCAGGTCATCGAGGTCAGCGAAATCAATGATGATGCGCCCGTTTCGGCCCTTTAGATCAACGTGCACGCGGGTATCGAGATAATCCTCAAGTAGTTGTTCTAGTTCGGCGACACTGGCGTCGGGCACGGGTCGCAGGCGCGGTTTCGTCGGATCAAGCTTGGTTGAAGCATCAACCGCACTTACGGGCTTGGGTTCTAAGAAGAGCTTTACGGCCTCCTCGGTCGCGCGTACCGATAACTCATTCTTGATGACTCGAGCGACCATGGTGGCTTGGGCGTCGCCGTCAGTGATGGCCAGCAGCGAACGAGCGTGGCCGGCCGTGATTTGCGTACTACCGAGGGCCGCCTGGGCGACGTCGCCCAATTGCAAAAGTCGTAACGTGTTCGTAACATTTGCTCGACTCTTACCCACTCGCTGCGCGACTTGTTCGTGCGTCAAATTAAAGTCGTCAATCAATTGCTGGTAAGCAGACGCTTCTTCAAGGGGGTGCAGATCAACACGGTGCAGATTCTCAACAACTGCCTGCTCCAATGAGAGTCGGTCGTTAACGTCATCCTGGACGAGTACGGGCACCACTTCAAGGCCGGCGAGACCCGCCGCCCTCCAGCGTCGTTCGCCGGCGATCAACTCAAAGAGGTTTGCTTCGCCTTCCACCGGCCGCACAATAATTGGCTGTAATACGCCCAATTCACGAACCGAGGACGCCAGCGTCTGCAAGCTCTCGTCGGTGAAGGTCTTTCGCGGTTGAAAGGGATTGGGTCGAATCGAAGTAACGAGCACCATTCGCAGTGGTCCCGTAGATTCCTTTGCCTCTGGCGCCTGCTCGGGCGTCGATACCTCGGGAATCAGTGCTCCGAGGCCCTTTCCTAAACCTGGTTTTCTAGCCATTTATGATCTCCTCCGCTAGTGCGAAATATGCCTTGGCGCCCTTTGACGCTGGGTCGAATACGGTAATGGGTTGGCCAAACGACGGGGCCTCGGCGAGGCGAACAGTCCGGGGAATGATGGCCTTACATAACTCATCGGGAAAGTGTCGACGAACTTCGGCGGCGACATCAATTGAGAGCGTGTTCCTCGAGTCATACATGGTCAAAACAACCTTGGTAATACGAAGCATTGGGTTGAGGTTCTTCTGCACCAAATCGACGATCCGTTGGAGCTGCGTCAGGCCCTCTAGCGCATAGAACTCTGTCTGAACGGGCACCATAATGTCCGTCGCGGCGGCGAAGGCATTAATGGTAATTAGACCCAGGGACGGGGGACAATCGATAAAAATGTAGTCAAAATCACCTTCCACCGAAGTCAGGGCTCTCTTCAATCGAAGTTCGCGCGAGATGACCGACGCCAGCTCTTGCTCTACACCCGCAAGATCGAGGGTCGCAGGCGCCACAAAGAGATTATTAAATCCCGTGGGCTCAACTACGTCGACCATAGGAATATCGTTCAAAAGAACGTCGTACACCGAACGTTCGAACTGTCGCCCATCAACGCCAAGACCAGTCGTGGCGTTGCCTTGGGGATCGAGGTCAACTACCAAGACGCGCTTGCCCTTACTGGCGAGCGCTGCGCCCAATGAAATTGTGGTTGTGGTCTTGCCCACGCCACCTTTTTGGTTGGCTACAGCAAATATCGTCATCTTGCTGGCGTCCGCCATGAGCCTCTTTCTGGCTTAAGGGCATCCCGACACTGCGTCGAATACCATGCCATTCAACACGGTTTTGGCCGAGTCGTCAAGTACCGATGTTTCACGTGAAACATTCAATTCTAAGCGAACTAATGTTTCACGTGAAACCTTACACTATCCTAAAGTCCTTACTGCTCTGGGTTTTACTCGTGTTCCGCAGGTGCACTTCGGCTTTCAATACTAAATGTTTCACGTGAAACCATTCGTGGTTCCCGGTCTGCCCACACACTTGTTTCACGTGAAACAATGCTCGAACTTGTCAGTACGCCGCCACTGGGCATACTCAGCGCTTTTCTGAAATTCACCGCAGGGCCAGGATTGTTTCACGTGAAACAATGCTCGAACTTGTCAGTACGCCGCCACTGGGCATACCCAGCGCTATTCTGAACTTCACCGCAGGGCCAGGATTGTTTCACGTGAAACATCAAAATAGCGGGGATTTACCAGGAATACCCACGTCTCTGGGGTACTTCTTGGGCGTATGTCCAGTCTTCACTAAAACCTGGAAAGCCGCACCGTGGCGTACTCGACCCCGTGGCTCAAGTCCCAACGTAGCCAGAATTTCAGCGTTCCAGCGGCTGGACTCGCTATCGTCCGGCGGTTCGGAGACTATCAGGACTCCCCCGACCTTCAAAAATCTTGCCGCACACTCCGCCGTAACCGCTGGCGGTCCAAAGGATCTGGCGGTTACCAGTTCAAATGCCCCCGAAAGATTGGGTTCTCTGGCGACGACCTCCGCTCGGCCAGTAACCAGCTCAACTTTCGACGGGGCGCCGGGCTGGGAAAGGACCTCTTTTAGGAACTTCATACGCTTTTGCATAGAGTCCACGAGTACGGCCTTGCAATCCCAGCGATCCAGCAGGATAAGGCCGGGGAGTCCGCCGCCGCAACCTAAATCCAAAAATTCCCTCGGGGGAGTGGGGGAAAGTTCTTCCCAGCAGCGAGCAAATCCCTCGGCGTGCGCAACATGCACATCAACTGGCGCCGGCCCCAAATAGCCCCTCGCCCTTGATTCTTCAAGGGCGAGGTAGAGCCAATCGTTCTTCATACGACAATTAGGCCGGGACAACCACCACGAAGCGGCGTGGTTCTTCGCCCTCTGACCTGGTGGTTACCGACGGGTTCTCTGTCAGAGCGTCATGGACCGCCTTGCGGTCGGCCGCAGACATGGGTTCAAGCGCGCGCTCCTCACCCGTCTCGCTTACTTCTTGTGCCACCTGCTGGGCGAAACGCCCGAGGGCCGCGACTCGTCGCTCACGATACTGTGCGACGTCTACCAAGATGCGGTCCGTGCGGCTCGGACTTTTCGATTGAACCACCGTACGGGTGACTTCTTGGAGTGCCTGCAGTGTGGTGCCCCTAGGGCCAACCAAGACTCCAAGCTCAGTGGGCGGATCAGCGTTCACTGAAAGCTCAACTGTCTCTTCGTCGAGTTCCTTCACCGAGACTTCGGCGGTGATGTTCATCGAGGCCAGGAGTCCCACTAGGAACTCCTTGGCAATAGAGCCTTGTTCGGCTAATGAAATTCCTTCGGCCATAGTGTCCTCCTTCGACGGACTCTTTTCAGAATGTGGTGCGCCGCTTTGTGTTCGCGGGTTAGGGCGACGGGCGCCGTTGGGTGATTCCTTTTCCTTACGGGGGGACTCGCCATCCGATGCTGCCGTGGAGCGTGCCTTCTCCGGGCGGGAGCCCGAGTTTCGGGGGCGATCTTCACGGCCACCCGATCTCCGTGAACGCTTGGGTCGGGGACCAGACGGGCGCACTCGAGCACGCACCCGCGCTTCACCTCGGACACGGCCAAAAAGGCCGGCCTTTGGTTCTTCAATGACTTCGACTTCAGCATCGTCACGATGGACTCCGAGGTGGGCCAGCGCCCGGTCGGTAGCCTCGTCAATCGATTTTCCAGTGGTTTCTACCCAATCCATGGGTTATCGCTCCTTTCGCTTCCGCTTCGCTTTGGAGCGTGAGTTGGTTTGAGGTCTTGGGGTCGGCGGTCTCGACGTCGAGGGACGTTTGTTGTTCGGTTTGGTGTTGGCCGCCTTCGGGGTGGAGGGCTTCGCCTCGATCGCGGGAATCTCTTTGGGCTCGCCCGCTGGTAAGACCGAATCTTTACCCTTATTGGGGTTTGAAACACCGGTGCGGAACATCAAATCCTGAGTAATAATCCGAATGACTGTTGAAATAATCATATAGAGCACGACGGCTGCTGGGATTACTAGGTAAAAGTATGCGAAAAGAATCGGAAAGAATCGCTGCATCATCAATTGTTGGCTCGGTATGGCCGTGCCGCTCTTCTTGCTGCGATTACTCATCTGAGCCATTTGGAAATATTGCAGGGCCACCGCAACGGCGACGAATACGAAGAAGGGGACCTGAGCGGCGAAGGAACTGTGAACACTGAAGGCCTTGAGGTTTAGGTCCATACCGAAGGCTTTAATCTGCCCGTGCGACGCAATAAGGTTGTGGTACATCTTTGAGGATGTAGGGATGTAGCGCGGAGCAGACACCAATTTGCCGTGTAGAAGGACCTTGTTGGCCAAACCCTTGATGACGCTGTAGAGGATGAAGAGGAATGGCATCTGCAGCAGCATCGGAAGGCAGCCGCCCACGGGGTTGGCGCCCTCCTCGCGATAGAGCTTCATCATCTCTTCGTTCAGCATCTGGCGATTTTCCGCCCCTTTGTACTTCTGCTGCAGCTTCTTGATCTCCGGCTGCAATTTCTGCATCGCCATCATGGATTTCGTGCTCTTGATCGTGAACGGGGTGAGTACGGCCATGATGATGATCGTCAGCAGGACAATCGCGACCGCGTAGTTGGGAATCAGGTCGTAGCAGAGAGCGAGCAGCCAGCCAACGATATGGAAAATTGGTTGAAATACGCTGCCAACGGCATGTTCGAAGGACTTCATGGCTGAATGCTCCTGACTTTCTTCGCTTCGGGGACCAGATCGATGCCGTGCGGGCCAAGCGGGCGACAACGGCCTAGGCGTCGCAGCGCCATGGCGCTACCGCGCCACGCGCCGTGGACTTCAATGGCCTCGGCCGCGTAGTGAGAGCACGAGGGATAAAAGCGACAGGGGGCAATTCGCCCTACCGTCAGTCGTTGGTAGATCTTCACCCCGCCCACCAGGACTTTCGCGATACGCGATGATTTAGGCGAACGCGCCGGCACGGTCCAAAGCCTGGTGGAGATGGTGCTGAAGTTGGTCATAGGAGAGATTTCCTGTCTCTAGGCCACACTTGATGAGGTAATTCCCTGGATGTGGTTGAGGATTGAAGTTGTCCATGAGTGCCCGTAAACGACGTCGAATCTGATTGCGAACGACGGCATTGCCGACCTTTCGGCCGATCGCGTAGGCCACATTAACCGGGGGTTCCTCCTGGGCTAGGGCTACGAAACTTATTCGTAGCGGCCCGCTTTGACCCCGCCCGGTTGGTGCGGCTAGGAGTGCGAACTGCCGTCGGGTTCGAACCCGACCGGGCACGCTGCGCTCAGACCGTCAGCTCGTGGCGACCCTTGCCACGTCGAGCCTTTAGAATGGCTCGACCGGCGCGGGTTCGCATACGAGCACGAAAACCGTGCGTTTTAGCCCTTTTCCTCTTATTAGGTTGATACGTTCGCTTCACAAAACCTCTTCTCAAACTATTTGGGTGCGCTTCGCGGTACCCCCTGGGGGTCGCTGGCGCACAACTGGGAACAATCTTATCCGACCAACCCACCCCCTTGGCACGGAGCCGCGAATGAGAGTAAGGTGACACTCCCCAAGGACACCGGATTCGATTGAAAAGAGACTCTGCTTGTGGATAATGTCAGTGTCGACCTGTGGAGGAACTAATGCAGAGCAGTGAGGAAATCTGGTCAGCGCTGCGAGACTCCTTACGCGGCAACGCTTCTGAGTCAGTCTGGTCGGCCGGACTCAGCACACTGCGCCTTGTGGATTACCACGACGACCAGCTCATAATCGGCGCGCCAAACCAAATTCAGCTGCAGCGGGTTCAACAGCGCTACCTTCCCTTCATTACCGAACAGGCGAAGCAGTTGATGGGCTCACAAGTTCAAGTTTCGTTAACACTGAGTGACGCAACGGTGACCACGGTGAGCGAAATAGTTGAGGAGCCCGCACTCGAAGTTGATGCCGTTTCGTTTGTGGCCAGCGTCGATCGTCCCGCGCGCCTGGATCCGCGGATGACTTTCGACTCATTCGTGCCCGGCTCGTCCAATCGACTCGCTTTCGCGGCCGCCCAATCCGTGGCTGAAACCCCTGGTCGAGCCTATAATCCTCTGATGATTTATGGGAACTCGGGGCTGGGTAAGACCCACCTCCTACACGCGATTGGAAACTATGTGCAGGAGAACTATCCGGGACGCAAAGTTCTTTACGTGTCCACGGAGACCTTTCTGAATGACTTCATCCGCGCAATTCAAACGCGCACCCAGTTAGCCCTTCATGAGCGCTATCGCGAAAACGACGTACTGCTCATCGATGATATTCAGTTCATGGAGACCCGCGGAGAAACATTCCACGAGGAGATCTTCCACACCTATAACGCCCTGCACGGCGACGGCAAGCAGATAGTGCTCACCTCAGACCGTTCGCCCCGCGACCTCGCGGGCCTGCAGGATCGTTTCCGCAGTCGTCTCTTACAGGGACTCGTTACGGAAATCGATCAACCCGACCTGGAGACGCGAATCGCGATTCTTCGTTCCAAGGCTGAGCGCGAAGGCATTGACTTGCCGAGCGATGTGGCGGAGTGGATTGCCCATCGTGTTCGCGACAACATCCGCGAGCTCGAAGGTTCCATCACGATGTTGCGGGCCTTCGCCAACCTTCGCCAGGAGCCAATTTCGCTCGAGCTGGCCAAGGCCCACCTGACCAACCTGGGTCAGGAGCAAGTGATTTTAAAGCCGGAGACGATATTGGCGGTGGTGTCAGAGTTCTACGGGCTTTCGGTGGAGGACGTACGCGGCGCGAAGCGACTTCGACCCCTCGTACACGCCCGTCACGTGGCGATGTATCTGATTCGTGATCTGTTGACGAACTATTCGTATCCGATGATCGCTCGAATTTTTGATGGTCGCAATCACACGACGGTAATCAGTGGTGTAGAAAAGATTCGAGAGCAGATTGCGCTCAACGCGGAGACGCTTTCACAGATCAATCAATTGAAGCGCCGGCTGCAGGGGGAGAACCGAGAATAGTTTGTGCGCAACCGTTGGGGTGTCTTGTTGATTACGCGCTGTTAACTAGTTTGTATTGCACATCACTTTAAGGTTGAGTTTTGAGGGTTGAAGGAGTTAGTCACAGAGGTGTGCAAAGAGGCGCTTAATTAAGTAGGTTCCCATCAGGTATTTTTGTAGGTAATCCACAAACCCACAGACCTACTACTACTAAGGAATCTCTACATAGAAAAAACACACCATAATCTCAGTAGTTGAGGAAAGGTAGTTCAGTGAAGTTTAAATCGGAGCGCGACATCCTTGTCGAAGCATTGAGTGCGGCAAGCCGTGTTGTTGCCACACGCATCATCGGAGCGTCATCCGGGATTCTGCTCACCTTGGTGGGTAATCAACTAACGGTTACCGGCACCGATCTCGATATCACCGTGCGCACAACCCTCGACGTTATTGGCCTCGAAGATGGTTCAACGGTTGTTCCGGCCCGACTCATTGTTGATGCGGTTCGATCGTTGGAAGCGGGCGCCGTCACCATTGTTGGCTCGGACGAAAACGTTGAGGTTTCTCTAGGTCGCGCCAAGTTTTCTCTACGCACTTTTTCCGTGATGGATTACCCAAAGTTGCCACCCGTCACCGGGACGCTCACGTCGATCGCGGCGCTCGATCTCATTCAGGGACTTAATCAAGTTGTTCGCGCGGCAGCCAATGATGACGCGCGACCCTTGCTTACCGGGGTGCTTTTCACCACCGAGAACGGCTCGCTACGCCTTATCGCCACTGATTCGTATCGACTGGCCGTTCGTGACGTACCCGGGGTCGAGGGAGTTGGCGGAACTCAAGATTTGTTGGTCCCCGCTCGAGCGTTACAAGAGTTGCAGCGAGCTGCCGCGTCGCTCGCACTCGATGCGCAGATTGGCGTCACCCTCACNNTACCCATCGGTACTGCAACTAATTCCCGCTAGCTATCCCAACCAACTCCGCGTCGCTAAGGACACCCTGCTGACGTCGCTCAAGCGGGCGAAACTCCTGGCCAAGGACTCCACTTCATCAGTGCGGCTCACGACCAAAGACAAAAGCATTGAGATCAGGACCCAGAGCCACGACGCCGGCGACGTGGAAGACAACGTGGATGCCGACTACAGCGGAGAAGAGATCACGATCGCATTCAATCCGAGTTTCCTCATCGACGGCATCGAAGCCGTACCCGGCGATGAGGTAATTCTCGAGATGTCTGATTCGGTGCGTCCCGCTATGGTGCACGGAGTCGATGACACGCGCTTTCGCTACCTGCTCATGCCCGTTCGCGTGCAGTAGTCCGGACTGATTGTCGTGGGTCTCCACGAACTTCAACTGCGAAACTTCCGACTCTTCAAAGAGCTCAATTTTGTACCCGATCGCGAAGCAGTTACCGTGCTGTTGTCTCCGAACGGCACGGGTAAGACCTCGGTCTTAGAGGCGGTCTACGCGCTGGCGACGGCCGCGTCCTTTCGCACCGGCGCCGCGAGCGACATGATTCGCGCCGGTGATCAGATTGCCGAGGTTCACGGTGTGCTCTATCAGCGCGAGCGACGCGTACAGGTAGACCTCACGCTGACGCGTGGAGTGCGAAACACCACAAAGAGAATGCTCGTCAACGGACAGCGACCGCTGTCGCGCGGTGATCTTGCCGGAGCTTTGCCGCTGACGATTTTCACTCCCGAGGGCGTGGACGTGGTGCGCCAAGGACCGGAAAATCGTCGGGCCTTTCTCACGCATCTGCTAAGCGACGTCGACATAAACACCGGTGACGTCATCGAACGGTTCGCCCGCATCTTGAGCCAACGCAACGCTCTGTTGCGCGGACTTCGCGGCGAACTGCCCTCGTCCTCTCAACGAGAAGAACTTGACGTGTGGTCCAGGGATTTTGTCCTCGTCAGCGAAGAACTGGTGGCCATTCGCCGAAGCGTGCTCGCCCAATTGACGCCATTGGTGACGCGGTACTACCAAGAGCTCGCCCACGACGACCTGGTCGTAGGCATCGAATACGAGCAGTCGTGGCGGGGTGACCTGTTCGACGCCCTCGAGCGCTCGCTGGACGACGATAGATTTCGGGGCCACACCACACTGGGTCCGCAGCGAGATGACGTACTGCTCACCCTGGACGGGCGCGAGGCCCGTCGACAGGCGTCCCAGGGCGAACAGCGCTCGCTGGCGCTCGCCCTGCGCCTCGGGGGACACGAACTAGTCCAGCAAAAGCGTGGCGTTGACCCGCTTTTGCTGCTGGATGACGTGTTTAGCGAGCTTGATCCCTTGCGCAGTGACCGTCTGCTGCAACTCTTGCCCGCGGGTCAGACACTCGTCACGACGGCCTCACCCCTGCCGTCGGCCATGAGCCCGGCCGCGGTCATCGACCTGTCACTCTCGATGCCATGAAGGGGCACGACGACCAACCCGAGGGCCTCGCGGAGTTGCTGAACGCGGTGGCCGGGCGGCTGCGCAAGGTTGACCTGCGTCTCATAGACGAGATTCGCGAAATGTGGCCACACATTGTTGAACCGGTGATTGCGCAACACTGTCGACCGGAGTTTGTGAAGAACGGAGTGTTGTTGGTGAGCGTTCCTTCGGGTGCATTTGCGCAGCGCGTCACCTCGCTGGCGCCAACAATTTTGGCTGGCTTCGCGACGCTCGGTGAGCGCGCACCGAACGCTGTGCGCACGGTGTTAAAAGACCCGTAATTGAGGTCAAAGTACCTCGGCAACGCGACCGTTGAGCGCACGAATGTTGCGGTAAATCGGGTAGGATAAATAGGTCGAAAAGTTGTACGCCGACTGCGCGCCTGCGCCGAAATCTTTAGCTGAAAGGAATCCTTCGTGGCCCAGATGTCCAAGGGATCACCGAGCTACGACGCCAGTGATATCACCGTTCTCGAAGGATTAGAACCCGTGCGGGTTCGCCCCGGAATGTACATCGGTTCAACCGGACCGGCTGGACTTCACCACCTCTTGGTCGAGGTCGTGGACAACGCCATTGATGAAGCAATGGCCGGCTTTTGTACCCGCATTGACGTGACGCTCATGGGCAACGGCAGCGTGCGGGTCATCGACGACGGTCGCGGCATCCCCGTGGACGAGCACCCTCAGTATCCCGGAAAGAGTGCGGCAGAAGTAGTGCTGACCTTGCTGCACGCCGGAGGAAAATTCGGGGGTGAGGGCTACAAGGTTTCGGGCGGCCTGCACGGTGTCGGTGTCTCGGTGGTGAACGCACTGTCGACCGAATTGAATCTGGAAATATACCGAAACGACAAGCACTATCAGTTGATATTTAAAAACGGCGGCAAGCCACAAGGCAAGCTCAAGGTGGTTGGTCCCGCGCCGCACGGGCGAACCGGCACGACCGTGACCTTTGCGCCCGATCCTTCGATCTTCGAAGAAGTTGACTTTCGCGCCCAGACCGTGACCGAGCGTTTACAGATCATGGCCTTCCTCAACCGTGGTCTCGAGATTCGGTTCGTGGATGAGCGAAAAGGACGCGAAGCAAAAGAGACGTTCAAGTACAACGGTGGCATCGTTGACTACGTTCGTCACCTCAACAACGCCAAAGAGTCGCTCTTTCGCAAGGTCGGCTTCTATGAGCAGGCCGAAGAGGGCCAAGAGGTTGAAGTGGCGTTCCAGTGGAACTCCGGGTACTACGAGAGCATCCACTCGTTCGCCAACGGCATCTCGACGATCGAGGGCGGCATGCACGAAGAGGGTTTCCGCAAGGCCATCACCAACGTGGTGAACCGCTACGCCCGCAAGCGCAACCTGCTCAAGGAAAAGGACGAGAACCTGCTGGGCGAGGACATCCGCGAGGGCCTCACCGCGATCATCTCGGTGCGCCTCGCCGAGCCGCAGTTCGAGGGCCAGACGAAGAGCAAGCTCGGCAACGTATCCATTCGATCACTCGTCGAGCGCGCGACCAACGAAAAGTTGGCCGATTGGCTGGAAGAGAATCCGAAAGAGGGCGGACAGGTCGTTGCCAAGGCCGTGCAGGCGTCGCGTGCGCGCATGGCTGCGCGTCAGGCGCGTGACCTCACCCGTCGCAAGAGCGCCCTGGACGGCGCCGGTCTGCCTGGAAAGCTGGTGGACTGTTCGTCCAACGATCCGCGCGAGTGCGAACTATTCATTGTTGAGGGAAACTCGGCCGGCGGTTCGGCGAAGGACGCGCGCAATCCGCGTAACCAAGCGATCTTGCCCATACGCGGAAAGATATTGAACGTCGAAAAGGCGCGCTCCGACAAAATTCTCAAGAACACCGAAATCCAGGCCCTCATCTCCGCCATTGGGGCCGGCGTCGAAGCAGATTTCGACGTCACCAAGGTTCGCTACGACAAGATCATCTTGATGGCCGACGCCGATGTTGACGGCAGTCACATCCGCACGCTGTTGCTGACGTTCTTCTTCCGCCAGATGCCGGATCTGATCGATCGGGGTCATCTGTACATCGCTCAGCCGCCGCTGTATCGCGCCAAGCGCGGCAACGACGAACGCTATCTGAAGGACGACGACTCGCTCGAAGGGTTCCTGCTCGACAAGGCGCTGGCCGACGCGCGGCTGGCGTATGCCAACGGGAGTGCATTCGAAGGCCCCGAGTTGCGCGGCGAGGTGCGCTGGCTGCGTGAGGCGACGCTGCAATTGCGTCGGCTTTCCACTGCCGCGCCGATTGCTTTGCTGGAGCAGGCGGCGATTGCCGGGGCACTGACCTCGGACGTGACGCGCGCGACCGCGGCGGCGCCTGATCTGGTGTCACGGTTGAATGCGGTGTCGCTGCCGACTGAACGAGGCTGGGTTGTCAGTGCCGATGCGGGTTTGACGATGTCGCGCATGGTGCGCGGGGTGGCCGAGCGCTACACGCTGGATGCGGCATCGCTGCGCAGCGCCGAGGCGCGCTGGCTCGCTGATCGGGCAGAGGTGCTGGCGACGAAGTTCCGCACGC
>PLXU01000121.1 GCA_003151555.1 Acidimicrobiaceae bacterium
GGTGACGACTTCGGCACAGTCGTATTTCTTGGGCATCCCGGTCGCGGTGCTGGGCCTGTCCAACTTCGTCGTCCTGGCGGTGTTGAACTCGCCATGGGTGTGGCGAGTGAAGAACTACTGGGTGCACGTGGTGCGTTTCGTCCTAGTGCTGGGCTCCATGGCCTTCGTGCTGTACTTGCTCTACGCGGAACTCGAAATAATCAACGCCATCTGCCTCTACTGCACNNGTGAGCCCGACCCAGCTCGGCTGGGTGACGTCACGTACGGAGTAATCCTCTCCGTTCAATCTCATTAAGTCCGCCCCAGATCCCGTAGGACTCTCGCTGGGCGAGTGCGGTGTTGAGACAATCCTCGCGCACTTCACAGTCGGCGCAGAGTTGTTTGGCCTGTCGCTCGCGACGAGACCTCACTTCTTTTGACTCCATCACGTCGGGTGAGAAGAACAGCAGGTTCTCGATGCCCCGACACGCCGCCCCGTCGGACCACTCGGTCTTCTGTAGTGCCATCGCCTACCCCTCATTTCACCTGACTCTCGCAGACTACCCACGTCCGTGAGTAAAGGCAAAATCGCGGACCGCAGGGCCATTTGGGGCCTTGCTACGCTGGCACCATGCCCAACGTTCTTCTCGCCAGCGATACGCCCTCTCTGCGCCAGGAGTTGCGGGCCATGCTCGAGGGACCCGACCTGTTCATCGACGAGGTCGCCACCGGGCCCGAAGTTTTGCGTATTGTGCGACGGGGGGGAATCGACCTCGTCGTGGCGGACCTTCAAATCGGGGCAATGGGGGGCATGGCCATCTGCATGGAGCTTCGCCACGACGAGTCCTACCTTCCCGGTGACCCGGTCGCCGTGTTGATGCTGCTCGACCGCCGGGCCGACGTCTTCTTAGCGCGCCGCTCCGGCGCCGACGGATTTCTCGTCAAGCCCCTCGACCCCCAGCGGGTTCGCGCGGCCGTGCGCACGTTGCTCAGTGGCGAGGAGTACGACGATGATTCTCTCCGTCCCGCCACCGTGCGCGCCGGCACCTCCGAATGAAGGACCAGCCCCCTACATCAGGCCTCGCGCGGTTCCGCGCGCGCGTGGGGGTCCGCCACAACGAGACCACCATCTCACCTGAGGCCGGGGCCATTCACGCCCGCGTCGACCAGTTGAGCGTACTCGAATTGCGCGACGTGATGACGCCACGCGTCGACGTGGTGTTCCTCACCATTCCCGTCACCCCCGAGGCCATCGCCGAGGCAGTACGCGACACCGGCCACTCCTGCTTTCCCGTGGTCAACGGCGACCTTGACGACGTTGATGGCGTGCTCTTTGTCAATGACCTCTTTCGCAGCACCACCGCCAAGCGCGCCATCGGGGTTTCGCTGCCGACGGCCAACGAGATCGCGCGCAAGATTCGCCGTCCCCTCATGTTGCCCGAGACGCTCGACCTGCTCGATAGCCTCAGTGAGATGCGCGAGCAGCGCCGGACGTTCGCGCTAGTACTTGACGAGCACGGAGGCGTGGCCGGGGTTGTTTCCAGCCGCGACATCCTCGAACAGTTGGTCGGCGACTTAAGCGACGAGTTCGACGACGACGAGGAGCCAACGATCGTGCGCATCCGGGAGGATCGCTGGCTCGTGGACGGCCAGACGCACGTGGACAAGGTCGAAGAGGCGCTTGGTATCACCATCCCCGATGGTGACTACGTCACCGTCGCCGGCTTCGTCTTGGACCTCGCGGGCAAGATTCCAATCGCGGGCAGCGTGTTCACCCACGACCACTGGACCTTTCGCGTCCAGTCGGTGGAGCGACGACGGATAAACGAAATCGTTATTGAATACCATCCGCCGATCGAGGTCGACGAGATGGAGGCGGACTAGGCCAGTGGCCAGAGGCCCATTGGGCGACTAGGATTATCGGGCTGCGAGGCAACTCGCTGCGGGCTGTAGCGCAGCTTGGTAGCGCGCTGCGTTCGGGACGCAGAGGTCCCGGGTTCAAATCCCGGCAGCCCGACCACTACGACGAGAGTTGTAGCGCAGTACAGGCCCCCATCGTCTAGCGGCCTAGGACACCACCCTTTCAAGGTGGCGGCACGGGTTCGAATCCCGTTGGGGGTGCCAAAGCAGCATTGGTGGTAGGCACTGAGTTCAATCCCATTACAAACCAAGGTGATTCGACGGTTCCAATAACCCCATTTGAGTAAGTCGCGCCGTTTGGGATCATTGCGCGCAAAAACTGTGGCCGACGTTGGGGTTCGAGCCGGTTCCAACACTTTGGCAAGTCCAGAAGCATCGACTGTGCGAACTCAATCACCCCATCGATATCTACTTCAACAATGCTCTCTCGATCCTTGGACAATCGAAGCTCGACCATCTCACGCTCCAAGTCCGAACTCGTTTTAACGAACTGATCTTCCGTAATCCCTTTGCCTGAAATGTAGAGATCCATCAACCTATCCTGTTTCAACTTCATTTCTTCAATTTGTTTCTCGACCTTTCGGACAATTTCGTTCGCAAGCTTGTGGCGCTCCTTCCACATCTCGCGCACAACCTCTTCCATTAACTTCAGCATTTGTGGTGCAACTGATTTTTCGTCCAAAAGCTCAATGAAGAGAGTCTCCAAATATTCCTTACGAACGTTCACCTTTTGGCAATCTTTGTTTCGGCAGTGGTAGTAAGGGTACTTTTTTGGCCTTCCCGTTGACCAACTCCCGGTCATGGGTGTGAGACACTCTCCACATTGCACCCAGCGCCGAAGGGGGAAGTCTGGATTGTCAAGGTTGCGCTGCTTTGCGTTAGATTTCCGTGACGTTCGTTGCTCCTGAACCGAATTGAATAGTTCTTCTGAAACAATCGGCTCAAAGTCACCTATGCGATCCACATTCAACTTCTTGCTAACAACTCTGCCCGCGTACAACGGATTCCTGAGCAGTTCGTTAAACGATTGTTTCGACATCTTCCTTCCTGCTTTGGTCCGCAATCCCAAAGAAGTGAGTTCGCGGAGTACAGCATCTTTGGCAACTCCTTGGCTGACGCGAACAAAACCCATCTCGATCAATTGTTTCAACTCCGCATCAATGACGAGGCTCGGTTCATTCGGCATCAAACCCCTGCGATAACCGACTGGGGCTCTCCACATCCATTGACCCTGATTGAGCCCTTCGATCATTCCCATCTTCGTGCGTTCTGATCGAGCGTCATTGTCATATTGGGCGAAGCTCGCCAATATGTTTCCATACAGCTTCCCACTCGCAGTATCATCAAATGCTTCAAGCGGACTAACGAGAGTAATTCCGTTCTTGCGAAGTATCGCTCCAATCACTGAGTAGTCATTCACGTTCCGCGCAATGCGGTCCGACTTAAAGATGACAACGTGAGTGATACCCAACTTCTTTGCATTTACGCAGGAGTCCAGCATCATTTTCAATTGAGACCGTTTCATGGTCTTCGCGGATTCTCCTTCATCGCGAAAAACCCGTACAACATCGATATTCTCGCGTTGGCAATAATCGCGGCAGGTTTTCTCCTGGGTATCTAGAGAGTTATTGCTCACTTGCTCCTCAGAGCTCACCCGGATATAAATGTATGCCTTGCCCACCATCAGCTCGCCTCCCTCAACCCTTCATAACATGGAGCTGCTACAAGTTCGAAAGCCAGCTCTCCCAGCAACTCGAATTGCTTGATGGATTCGACGAGCTCCTCATCACTGATCAGGAACTCAGAGTCCAAAACCTTGCGAGCCGTTGCCAACAACATCACGGAACCCAGCCATCTCCGCAGCGTCCTCGTGCTGCTGGATTCATTTGATTTTTGAGTTGCAGCATCATCGAAATTCTTTCAACTAGTGACGGCTGGCAAGACCGTCCTTTACCAACATGCGACTCAGGCACTCGAAATGATCTTCTAAATCACTAGCGAGACGACCTTGGACCCGACGCTTGAATTCGGCCCTTACGCAATTGAGACTGCGTCATTACAGCACTCGAATTACATCGCGTCAACTCTGTTTTGGACATATTTTCGAGAGCAGAAGTTCATCGATTTCAGCGTCTTACACTACCGAAAACGTCCTCGAGCCAGAGGCTCTGATTTAGGTTACTCTCAACTTTTCCCCCGACCACTATATGTAGTGGTGAAACTACTTAAACTTCGGTTGGCATCTCAACCAAGTCGGGAGCAGTCCCGAGAGAAGGAGGTTGTTCCAGAGGTATTGTCGGTCTGAATAACACTTCACTCGATCTAACGACATTGCTTGTTTTTGGAGATGCAGGATAGAAATGGGGTTACCGATTTGGTCACACTCGGCGAGAAGATTCAAACGGAGCTTGAGCGGTCTAAGGGTCCGCTGGATGACGATCAGTTGGCAGAGTTGTGCCATGTTCGACGCCAGTCGATCAATGCAGAATGTCGTTATATGGCTTCAAAGGGACTTATTAGGAGATTCCATCCAAGTGGCTCGAAGATTTTGAACGAAGCTTTTTAGGCCGCAAAGGGGATTCCCGAAGGTGAAGTTTGAACTTAGTCGGGCCGCAGTCGTCTAAGAGTGACATGCATCAGGCGAGGGAAATCGGTGAGTGTTACCGAAACAACCACTACGAAGGCCCTTGTTACGTTTACGGTTCTCCTTGATCTGCGATCTTTTCTCTGTGGTACCGAACAGACGCCATGTCGATGGAATGTGATCGGTGAAGATTCACCGTTCCCAATGGTTCAGACTTATACGTTGAATAGAAACGCAGGGGGTCGTCCGCCAGATAGATAGCGCCCCTGTCAAACAGCACATGACAATTTGCACAAAGGCACAACAAGTTTCCCCACGTGTCAGGTCCGTCATGTGGAACTCCGAGAGGTTTTATATGCGCGCCTTCGGCGTAAGGCCCACTTGCCGTCATTAAATTAGTCCCACAAAATTGACATTGGAAGTCATACAATTTCTTGATCTTCTGAGCCATCGGAGTATTTCGAACGATTCTGTCTACTGAACTTGATACCCTCTCCGGTTTTTCGACCCCACGAGGAGGAGACCCAAAGTCGAATGGTTCATTTGTGTTATCTAACGAGCGCGTCCACGACTTTGACGAATCCGAACCGATCTTTCGTAAAACAAATCGAAAGATCCTGAAACCATCCGCCGACTTCTCGGCGAAATACTCTTCAACTAGATACATGCCGTCATACCGAAATCCCTCACTGGGACTGAATCTTGGATGACCATTCGACTCTCGAATCACGCGGATCGGAATCATTTGATCGCAACTTGCAACAAGAGCTCGATTACCTTGATCCAGATTTTGACCGTACGTCTGTTTCGGAGCTCCCCTCGCCCTACCACCTTCACCGGTATAAAGAATCAAGTCGCCATCGTCGATATCGTCTCCAAAGCCGCTTGGCACGATGACAGCATTCGCTCCATCAAGATTTTCCCAAGAGATACTTGATATGAGATTCCGGTGAAGACCCGCATTCTGAAGTTCTTCACGCGTTTTGAACTTCGCGCCGTCTTCGAATCCCAAGGACTCGCCAAACAACGCTTGAGACGGATAGGTCTCAAGCGAAGCGTAAGAACCTGAAGTGTAAAAGAACGCGAAAGTCATGACTGCCTTTCTAATCGTTTTCTAACTCGGCAGACTGGGCCGTCGAGAAGAATGGGGGGTGCCTAGCGCCTGAACGTTAGATTCGGGTGAGAGATGGCATCATCTGGACCAAACCAGAATTAAAGGCGCAATGATGTCCGTATACGTGAATACTAGGAGGTTGGTTTGTTCAACAAAGAGAAGATTGACGATCTTCAGAAGCGGAACGCTGAACTCGAATCCGAGAACTCAAAACTCGCTCAACTGGGGACAAAAAGTGTCCTGGAACTTGAAACGCAAAAGGCAGATTTGGACGCTAATGTTTCGCGGCTTAAAGAACAACTAGCGCAGCTGGCGACAGAACTCGCGGAAAAGCGGGCAGAGATCGTTGAAACCGATGATCAGGCCATTCTCCAGGAGGCGGGCTTCTACCAATTCACTACCGTTCTAGACACGGCTGTTGCCTACGCCGAAAGAAACGCTGCGCTAAGAGCCAGAATCAAGGCTGCCAATCGAGCAGGCGGCAATGCTGTGCTCGGAACTACTAACTGGACGGTAAATGGTTCAAAGGCAGCCGGACAAAAAATGGTTAACGAAGTCTCGAAGTTAATGCTCCGTGCCTACAACGGAGAAGTGGATGACGCGGTCAGAACATTGAAGCCTTACAAGCTTCCCGCTGCGATTGATCGCCTTAATAAAGTTCGCGCGTCAATTGAACGATTGGGCAAATCAATGTCCATTGCCATCAATCCTCAGTACCACGAACTTCGGCTCCAGGAACTCAGGCTGACTGCGGATTTCCTAGAAAAGCAAGCTCAGGAGAAAGAAGCGGAAAAGGTTAAGCGCGAACAGATGAAAGAGGAGGCTCAAGCTCAACGAGAACTAGCGGCCGAGAAAGTGAAGCTCATGAAGGAGCTTGCCCACCATCAAGCCGTACTGGCCCAAGCTACAGAGACGGGAAATGTTGATGCCGTAACTTCAGCCACTGCAAAGATCGCCGAGATTAATGCTTCAATTCAGAGCGTAGAAGAACATGCTGCAAATATACGAACTGGATACGTTTATGTCATTTCAAATATTGGGAGCTTTGGCGAAGATGTCGTGAAGATTGGTCTCACAAGGCGTCTCGACTACGACGAACGGATCAGAGAACTAAGTAGTGCTTCAGTTCCTTTCATCTTTGACACTCACGCTGTTGTGTTCAGCACCGACGCTGTTTCGCTGGAGCATCAACTTCACAACGCATTCGAAGCCGTCCGAATCAATCGAGTGAATGCCCGAAAGGAGTTCTTTCGTACAACTCCTGCCCAGGTTGTTGGCCAATTGGAGAAGCTCACCGAAAGTCTGTCTGAGAACCACGTCATGGTGTTCAATGAGATTCCAGAGGCCGTCGAGTGGCGAATTTCCCAGAAGGTACAAAACCCAGGTGGAGTCCTCCAGCCGTCCACGTAGCCTTCTGAAAGAATCTCTCGCGAAGTCAGTTCTCCAAGTACCGACCAACGGTTTCAGGCTTTGGTCGGTAGCGACTCATCGACTTGAGGAGCAAGAGACAAACTTTGTAATAGGCCAAACCAGCTAGCTGTCCCGCTGGAACCTACACTTCGCACGTGATCTCTTTTTTGTCTCTTTCTAACTTCCGAAGTTTTGAGTCGATGGAGGTTGAATTCGTCGATTTCAACGTTCTTGTCGGCGCCAATGCCGCAGGAAAATCAAATCTGATTGATGCACTTCGTTTCCTACGCGATGTTGAGCGACACGGTCTTCCAAACGCGGTATCAATGCAGGGAGGAGTCGAATATCTCCGGAATGCTGAAATTGGCGCATCCCAGCCCTTGGAGGTCAAAGCGACATTTAAATCTGAAGATTTTTTTGCTCGGATGATTCCGCGCGTCGGCGATACCTACATGCGCATCCTGCCGAAGGAAGTGAAGCTCACCTTCAGTTTGACATTTCCTAAGTATGCGCCTACGTACGGCGTCCTAAAGGAAGAGGTCGAAATACCGGTCGAGTTCGCCACCATGGAGCTGGCAGGGAATAATCGGCTTTTCCATAACGCGAGTGAAAAAAACAGCGGAGTACTAAAAATGCATCGAGACGGCAACAAGCCGGTGGTCTCTCTCGTTTACGATGACGAATTCGGTGGCGGCGCAGTCCCCGGATTTTCAGACTTTATGTTCATGGAGCGAGTGAACAAGACGGAGGTCATTTGGCGGCAATTTATGCGCTTCTTTTTGCCGTACCGGAGTTTTGCGAATATTTCTATCTTTGACTTCGATCCGAAACTTCCAAAGCAGTCTGTGCAAATAACTGGGCGTCAAGAATTGGAGGAAGATGGTTCGAATCTCGCATTGGTTCTCCAGAACATTTTGCGCAGCCGTCAGCAGAAGCGTCTACTGACGAACATTGTTCGTGACTTGCTACCTTTTGTAGAAAAATTTTCTGTTCAGAGTGTCGCAGATCGTTCGGTTTATTTTTCACTTCACGACAGTTATGGAAAATCGCATAGTGGCATTCCCGCCGCCTTCATGTCGGACGGAACAATTAACGTGTTGGCGATAGTTTGCGCAGCTTTCTTTGACGAGAGCTCGACCATCGTCATTGAGGAACCTGAGCGCAACTTGCATCCCGTCCTCATATCTAAGATTGTTGCGCTACTTCGGGATGCTGCCACTTCGAAGCAGGTACTCCTCACTACTCATAGCCCAGAAATTATTAAGCATTCGGGACTTGATTCATTGCTGTTTGTGACGCGGGGGAAGGACGGATTCACGCGGATATCACGTCCCGCGGACTCAGAGTCGATCAAGGCTTTCCTAGAAGATGAAATTGGTGTTGACGACTTATTTACTCAAAATTTACTTGGTCTATAGCGCTGGTGGCCACGATGCGATACTTGTACTTTTGGGTTGAGGGCGAAGATGATCAACGCTTCGTTGAGAGTGTCTTCATACCACACATTGCTGGTTATGATGCCATTCTCGTTCAAAAATATGCGTCCATGAAACACGCAAAGGTTCGAGCTTTCCTACGCTCGATAAAGAGGAGCGGACAAGAAGTCATTTTTCTGGCGGATAGAGATCATGCGCCATGCATCCAGCGAAGAATCGATGCTGTCCGCGAGAAGTACTCCGTCCCTAAAGAGTTCCCCATCGTCATAGTTTGCCGAGAAATTGAAGGATGGTATCTCGCCGGATTGGCGGACCTTGGTAATCGAAGTCTTTGGAGTGGAAGCAAAAACGTTGATGTAAATACAATTCAGAAATTGAAGTTTAATGAGGGAAAGCCCAATCGCTTTGTGTACAGAATAGATTGGATGATCGAACTATTAAAGAATCATGATCGTGCGTGTGCAAGAGCAAGAAGTGCGTCCTTCAATCGAACCTGCGCAATGTTGCATCTCTAGTGTCGCGACTGCGGCCAGATGTCATGGCGCGGGTGCGGCGCATTTTCGAGAATCCCGTTGACAGTGTGAGCTCCAAACCAATCTGCACTTACAAACTACATTTTCACTGGTTTGCAGACCTGACCGGCTCTGTCGCCAAGACGATTGATCTCACTGTCGCGGGCCACCATTTTGTGCCGCCCTGCGAAGTAGGAACTTGCTCCTTGTTCAGAACCAAGGAAATCGCCTGCAATGTCATTCCAGATTGACGCATTGAAAGGATGCGCTTTCGCAAGACAGCAGATAAAGTCGGAGGCCGACCAAGACGGACCCCTTGAGCCTTTCGCACAGCAAGGGCAGCCTTAGTCCTTTCGCCGATGAGACGCCGTTCCAATTCTGCGAATACGGCCAATACTTGAGCCATAGCCGCGCCTTGAGGAGTCGTCGTATCGACAGGAGCGTCCAGGGCCACTAGTCCCCATCCTGATTGCTCTGCCTTGGCCATGAGACCCGTCGCGTCGTGCACCGAACGCGTCAGTCTGTCTAGTTTCGCGACCATCAGAACCGAACCCTCGCCGATGTCGAGGCTTTTTAGGGTTGCGTCTAAAGCAGGACGATTCATCGTCTTGCCTGAGACACCTGCATCTTCATGGAGTGCGATCAAGTCAAGACCTCTTCGCTCGCATTCTCGCCGGATCGCACTCTCTTGAGCCCTTAAGCCCAGGCCCGAGACTGCTTGTTCTTCAGTGCTCACCCGGCAATAACCGATCACGCCGGTCACACGATCTGTCTTCTTGAAAGCTTTGGTCATGCCATCAGTATAACAATAGGTCCTTTGCTATACAAGTTCAGACGGATCGGCCTCCCCAAGGACTATCTGCAGGGCTTTGACCGCCCCTTCGATCCGAAGCATCATTCCGGTGCTGCCCTCCAAATCTTGGTCTCTTAGGCGGTCCAGGAGTGTCTGCAAGTCCCTGGCAAGAGCTGCGGTCTGACTTCTGGTCAGTGGCTTGGCCATGATTGGACGATACGACGATTCGAGCTCGTTCGCGAAGCAGCTCGTTGGCTTTCGACTCCCATGACTAATGACACACACGCGTGCATCCAAATCGACTATTTATGAGAAGGTACATCAGATATGGAGAGCGCAAATAGAATTTGAATTTTGCGGTATTGAAGGTTCTCTAAGTATGCTAAAGTATGTTCTGAACATTTGTCACCTCCCTTTTGAGATAAGGATTCTACGCCTCCTAATAGGAGGTACTATGGTGTGTTCATAGGGCCCTAAATGGCGATTCTCGACCTCTGGTGGCACAATCAATAGGAGGGTACCGGAAGCCTGATTTTGACCCCAGAATTGCCTCACAGCGGACAAACGCACCTGGGTTGTTGTTTCTCGGGTTTTGGCTCAAAAATGGGGCTGCCGCGTCTGTCGATGTTCATTTTTTCCAGTGCGGGTTTGCTCCGCGCGGGGATCGGCATCAACAATCCGACTTGCGGCTCCGGTTCAGTGCCAAAACCGAGCAGGTATCGCGCTTCTGCGCTGTCTTCGACGCGTTCGCATCGGTTGAATCTCTTAGGGATAAATTTGGCCCTCGCTTTCGAGATCACCAATGAGCTGTTTAAGGTCTGCGTTGAAACTTGCCGACACGTCTGAGCAGGAATCCCTATCTGCCAAACTTGTCGCATCCTGACTGAGATTTAGCATGTCGCCGTAGAGGACATTTTGACCGTTTTGATCTGGTGCTTTGTTGGCAAGTTGAGTCAGAATTGAAGTGAGTCCTGCATCGGAGCCCAGGTCGCATACAGAAATTTGGGATGACAGCATTTGCAAGGCCGTGTACGTCTGCGTAAGCCAATGCGACCACGGCAACGTGGTCACGGTAACGGGGGTGGGCTCGGTTCCGGGGTAAGACCCCGGGCAGTAGGTGGCGTCCCAGGTGCCCCCATAGCCCCCATCCGACGCGAGTGTTTCACACGCGTTATGAAGCAGCGAGTGGGAAATCGTGTACTCGTAGTCTTCTTGTGGCGTCTTCACCGTGCTCGGCGCCCCGGATCGGATCAATGCTTTCTCCCACTGGTAAACCTGGCTTCCAGTGAGCACGATTCTGAGCGTCACATACTCTGCATTGTCTGCCGCGACCGTGGTGCCATTCCAATTAACAGCCCAATTGCTGTAACTGGTCGCGTCGGCAAAAGCTTTACCCAATCCAAACGTTGCTTCATCAACGTATTGAATCGTCTCTGAAATTGAAGCGTATGCGGTCGAGTCAATGTTGATATAAGCAACGACACTGCTCAGTGCGATAAATGTGTTCTTTGGTACCCGCACTAGGAAACTCTCGCCCGGTGGGTATGGCGTGGTAGTCGTTGTCGTCACAACCGTCCAAGTGGTGGATGGAGGGATTGACTTCGCGGGGCCACTTCCGCACGCACTGAGAAGCAGCGCGCCAGTGAAGAGTGCCATGAGTGCCAGCACGCTCTTACGCAAGGTGCCTCCTCAAATAACTCAATATAGGTTGCCATCAGGCAGAGTGCTCGGCCATCCCCATGGGCAACGGAAGGCACGCCGCCGAATGCAACGTACTTGTAACGATACTACGCGATCTGAGAATAGACGCCGGAGTTACCCAAGAAGAACTTGCCGACTCGTTGGAGAAGCCTCAAAGTTACGCCTCAAGGATTGAGTAAGGGGGATTAACGGATGCGTTGCTGGAGCAAGCTCTTGACAATTTAGCCCCACGCTCCGTTTGGATAGGGTTAATCACGTGTGGTTGATTTCGCTTCACACGCGTGCGGCTATTTTGGATGCGCGCTAACAGGGAGTCAAACGATGGGATGGGTAATATTCATTCTGGTATGGGTGGTGCTCATTACTATTCTCCAGTTCAAGAACAAAACAGGAAAGATTTACGAAAGTGCTACGGGTAAGCGGACCTGTGCCTACTGTCACAAGCGCTTGAAGTATTCGGGGGTCCTTGGTGTAGGTAACTATGGCCGAGTTTGCCCCCGATGCGGTAGGGATCAACCCTGGTCGTAGTGTTCGTCTTCGATGAATCGCGCAGAGCAAAAGAAAACGGACGTGGCAGAGACAAACGGCCAGACGCCAAACCCGATTACACGCCCAACTGCTTCCGCGCCTGTTAGCCAGACGCCTAATCCATTACCGCCTGCTGCTGTGGCGACCCAACAAGCGATGTCGAGTACAGACAGAAAAACCCTCCTCTGCAAATTGCGGTCAGCCGTTAACCTTGTTCGGGGGAAGGTACGTTTTTCACGCTCACTCGCGGGCCAGATGTTGTCAAGAGCACGCGAAATTTGTTGGCTTGCCACCACCCGTGCAGCAGGTGTAGGCGGCTTCTATACAGGCTTTCGCTGTCAGCCACATTCGAACGAACGCTTAAACGGACAAGCTCGCTGCTAAGTATGCACACGCCAACTCATGGAACATGAGAATTCGCCCCCAAATCATGGGAGATCGGAGTCGGCCCCGAATCCCACTTTTTGGTGGTAGTTACTTCGTGTACGGCACTCGTTCGCAAAAGTACGCGACACACTAGGAGGTACGCGCCAGAAACACGCATACAGACCCAAAACACAGGACCGGAGATATTCGGGCGCGCGAGTGGACCGGCGCGCGAAACCATGGGAGATGAAATTGACTAGCTGAGGATAGCGAGGCTCAAAGCCACCGGAGTAGCTGATTTCAAATGGTTGGACAAAGGCCCTTGGGTCTCAATTGAACTAGCAAGAGTCGGCCAGGAAGCCAGAAGGCGCTCATCTTTCTTGATGATTGGACTTTGAAACACTGGGTTTGATTCGCTATATACGGCTCACACGCGTCTCTCAGCCGATTTTTTGCCGTACAGATTTCTATAGTCTCTGGGACCTAATGAGATGTTCTTAAACGGAGAGCCGCCGGTCACTTGAACCAGCGACGGGCTTGAAACCGTGAAGCGAGTCTAACTACCGAGCAGTTTGGCCTTTTGAGCTTCAAACTCAAGATCAGTAAGTACGCCTCGATCACGCAACGCTGCGAGCCGTTCAAGCTCCTCGGCTACGTGGCCACTGGATCGGCTAGGTACCTGCATTCCTCCCCGGGCGCGGTCATTGAGTAATGATCGAAGTTCGCTCGCGAAAGATTCAGCGTCAGTCTTATTGACCCGACCTACGACCACGTTTGATTGCGCCCCCGTTGTCTTGATTATTGAGTACACCGGCCCCTTCGACACTGCGACCGCTGTCACCGTGTCAAGGGGGACCGACACCTGATGGGATTGGATGACTCCAGCATGGATGAAGAAGATTCTTCGGTCGGTCAGGACCAGAAGCCCCGATTGCTGAACGAGTGAGGTGTGGAGCAGTCCTAACGCCATTCGGAGAACGCCTTCGCCTGGCTCCATGTCTTCTGTGAGGATCGTTAGCGCACGACGGGCTGCTCTCGGGAGTCTGACGTTCATTCGGTCGTCAGCCGCCTCTATATCCGAACGAAGTTCGTCGCCCATTTGGTCGTCATCCTATCGGTGGTGACTCAGATGGAATAGGTGAATCAATCTCACCTGGTGAATCTGTAGCAATCAACCTTCAAGACATTTCCGACGAGTTTTACTTTCACTCACTTCTACTGCCTAGCGGGTCAACGACACAGTCGTCTGTTGATCCATGTGGCTATTCAAGTTGTCCATCAGGTCAATGAGTTGGTGCGTAAGATGGCGGCAAGTCTCCACGAGCGGATCGACGCGAGCGGCACCGTTATCAACGACGGATTCAAGGTCACCTACAGAGGGAACTTGAGGTAGAACATGCCAACCGGCGACATGTGGGGACGATATGTAGCCGACGTTGAACCTCGCGTAAACATCATCTCCAGCTAGAACAAAATCTGAAATGATCGAATGCACGGGTAGAATCAATCTGTGCGACGCACTAAACGGAACCCGAAAATGGGCACCATTAAGCCGAGTTATTTCCTCTTGGAAGAACCGTCGCTCGCGAGTATGAGAATGCCTTCGATTGAGGTGTTGCAAAACCGCAACTCGGTGACCGTCGTAAGACAACTCCAAAGCGGAATCTTCGACACCGCAAAGACGTGGAAATTGGACGAAGCATCGGTTCAGTCCATGGAGGCACTCTGCTCTGGACTACTCAGTTTGCTAGGTAACGGTGATCCATCAAACGATCAGAAAATGGGAAACCTAATCCACGCGTTCGCCATGCTGGGCTTCGCGGCAGGTGTCGTAGAAACGGAGAGTGGAGTTGCACTCTCGGGTAAGACTGAGTGCCACTTGTCTACGGCTTTAGTGGCCGTTGGCTTAGAAGTAAAGGATGGCTTCCCTGGTCAAGAATTGTTGGCGAGTTACTTGATCGAGTCGGGATACTTCCTTCAAAGAACTGGCGGAGCGAGCGTCCCGAGACTGCTGGAAATTGCAACGCTCGATCAAAACCTTTTGAAGAAGCATTCTCCATAAATAGTTGAATCAGATGACTCAGGCTTCACCACTGAATGTCCTCCAGAGATCAAGTAAGCGTTCGCCAGAAGTACGCCCAGTCTTCATTTCAAAAGGTTTCCGTTCGCTTTTGAGCCTGATATTGAATGTTGTAGACGCAGGACCCTGTTTTTTGACTTTGATTTCGGCGATCATGGACCACGAGAAGGTCACAACTGACTCGGCCCTTGGTGTCACGTAAAACAGGGCATTGTTAGTAGCAATCCAATCCGCTTCGAGTGCGTTTACTCCAAACTGTCTAATGGTCGCCATACCAATTTGGTCAATCCACACGTCGAGGACTTTCTTGTCCACTTCCTTAGCTTTCGCAGCGCCCCCAGCTAAAGGATTCTCATTGTTGAATCGCACTAGGAGTGAATAACTTGACGACTGCACCTTGCCAAAGAAATTTGGATTTAGATTCCGATCTCCCAAGAGGCCTCCACATTTCTTAATGATCCAAAGCCATGTATAGCCTTAACTTTATTGCCATGAGTCTGAGAGAGGCGGCGTGAAGACGCTAGAGAAGTGGAAGAGGAATGAGGTGTACGAGGCTGTTCAAGCAGCCGGGCTCAGACCAGAGGAGTTCCTTTGGGACGATGGCGCCGACGACATATGCTTTCGCCACCCATCGTCTGGCGCCCATTTCGTCTTTGGCGGCAACCCCGGCAATTACGTAACAAGTTATAGAGCGGGTGATGATACGGGTCCGGAGTTGTCATCTCACTCCTGGCAGGCACTGATGCGGCGTGTTGCGTTATGGCTTGCGGCCGTGGAGCATGACATCGAGACACCCGATCTCTGGGATCAATTACGGGGCCAGACTGAACTACTCGCGGGAACTTCAGACGCGGCCCTAGAGAACACGCCCTTCACTCCGGATGAGCGCAATGAAGTAGTTTCGCAACTCAATGAAGTTCGAAAGTTTGTGAAAAGCGAATACGTTCTTTCGGAACTGCAACTGACGGGCCTGGACTCAAAGCTCGCCTATCTCGTTGAAGCCGCTGGCCGCCTCGGGCGCAAGGACTGGCTCAATGCGTGTATCGGAGCGATGTTCGGATGGTTCTTGGTGGCGGCACTTCCACCGGATGCGTTACATCACATCTTCCAGATGCTCCTAAGCGGCATCACACACCTTTTTGGTCACGGCATCCCTGGCCTGGGCAGCGGCTAGCCAGATCAGTCGTCACCGCGTGGCGTACAGAAGGTCAGTCATCCCTCATTCTCTCGTCCAGTTGTAGGTCATACTCTTGATTCCATTAATGAATGGGAGTAGCAACCTCGGCGCGAATCAACGAGGATTCAAGCCAATTACCCGCCTTTGCCCAGCATTCTGCGAAGTCGATCCATCCCTGTTAGCCACTCCATGAGGCGGTTCCAACTCAAACCGCTTTGGGGTGCCAAAGCAGCGTTGGTAGATAGAACTATGTTCAAACCCATTAAGAACCATGGCCTTGACCCCTTTGGTAGGCACCTTGGCCACTGAACGGGGTCAGCGCCAAGCGTGCCAATGATGGCGGTCGCAACTTCGGCAAACTTGGGTTCCCTTCGGTCGCGGTGAAAGGTGTGGGTTCACTTCAGTGAGCCAACGGAGACTCCCTTCACACAGCTGACACAGGTGGTCGGGCCACCCGCGAGCCCGCTACGACGCGCAAGTAACCGTGAAAGCCATCATCGATTGACGTTGGAGACCATTCTCAACGCTGCTCTCAAAGTGAACACCGGCGAAAGGAGGAAGGCTTTTGTGAGAGCGATGAGCATCGACACGTAATCGTGGCGCCTTCGTGCTTCGCTCACCCGACTCACCTCCTTCGCCACGCGATCAGACGGGATGAGTGAGGCACCTCGATGAATCGCCTTCACGTTATCCGTCTCTCCGCGAGCCTTCGCCGCGACAAGGTGTTGTTGGAGTATCAACTTACACTCTTCGCTCCCCAAATCCGTACCCAGCCAGACATTCGACCCGTGTCGGCGATATTCGTACAAGGTTTCAGGGACGAAGCACACCGTGCTCTCTCGAGCAAGTCGATAGAAGAGATCCAGATCCTCGCCGAGGGTGAGCAGCGAGTTGAACCCGCCAACTGCGTGGAATAGATCTCGCCGGAACATCGCCGAGCCAGGACATATCCTCCCGTCGCCTCGTAGGAAGTCGCTGTACTGACACTCTTTGGCGAGGCCCGCCCCGGTCGCCGTTCCGTTCTCATCGATAAAGCAGAACTGTGTGTGACACACTCCGATGCTCTTGTCACTCATGGCATCAGATTGAAGGCGCAGCCGCTCGGGCAACATCAGATCATCGTCGTCGAGCAGCGCGACAAGCTCCGATTGGGCGTGACTCACACCGACGTTGCGTGCTATCGACGCACCTCGATTTCGTTGTCGAACTACTCGCACCCGCTGATCGGTCGCCTCGATATCAGAGAGATCGTCCTCGCAGCCGTCGAGAACGATGATGAGTTCCCAGTCCGCGAGGGTCTGTGCCTGCACTGAGGCCACAGCCTCACGGAGGAGTCTGCCGCCACGAAAGCTGGGGATCACCACGCTGACGACGGTCATACTCTTCCTTAGCAAGATCTCAGGTGAAACCGAGAGGATCGGGTGGTACCTCACGAGAAATACTATTACGATTCACTAGGGCGCTTCATACGTCGTACACCCGATATCGCTCGCCAGTAGACCGTTTAGCACGCTGCGAATCGGGGAAGCGGCGGATCACCTATCCGAGAATGACCGCC
Source organism: Acidimicrobiaceae bacterium (assembly GCA_003151555.1). Classification (GTDB taxonomy): domain Bacteria; phylum Actinomycetota; class Acidimicrobiia; order Acidimicrobiales; family RAAP-2; genus RAAP-2. The sequence goes on from PLXU01000121.1 coordinate 17,159, forward strand.
CAGTCTTCAGCTTCCCAAGCTGAGAACGCGGGTTCGATTCCCGTCGCCCGCTCCAACGAAATCTGAATGATTCCCAACGATTGCAACACTTTGAAACAACTCAAATTGCTTGATGGATTCGGCTAGTTCCTCGTCGCTGACAAAGAGCTCAGAGTCCAAAACCTTGGGAGCATTTTCCAACAACATCACGAAACCCAGCCATCTCCGCAACGTCCTTGTCGATTCAGCTGACCAAACACTCTCAAACCATGGATCCGATCCCAAGTTGAAATGATGGATCAATCCTCTCCCCACGGCTCGTTCGACATAGAGTTGGTACTAGATCATCGGCTAGCGCCACACATCTCCGAAGGTGGCGATTTGATTGACGATAACTAGTGTGGCGAATTCACGACACGGTGATAAAACTCAATCATCGGCTGACGCGCACTTTCCCAGTTCCGGGTTTCGCGCAAGGTGCGGCTAGCGTCTTTTGCGGCTTGTACGTCGGACATCGTCACTCTATTGAGACACTCGGCCACGGATTCGGGCGTGTGTCCGCACGCGATTGCAGCGTCGCCGCAGGTCTCTTTCAGGAACCCCCAGTCACTTGCCAATATTCCTAGGCCCATGGCGATAGCATCTGGGACGAAACCGGTCGTGAGCATCTCTCCGTCGGGATCAACAGGAAGAGCTACAAGGTCGCAGATGGCAAGGCGACGAGTATGGATTTCGTCACTGGTAAATCGATAAGCCTCGGCAATTGCAATGCGTCGATCACGCGGAGGTATGTCGTCCGGACCCAACGACCAGCAAACGACTTGGAAATCCTGGGACGTGCTCAGTGTGACGCCTCGAAGAAAATTCATGACCTTGCGTTCGACGCGAGGACCCCCTAAGAGGCCGATTCGAAGTGGAGTCGGAGTGAGTCCCCATTCGGCTTCGATGAATGAACGTTGACTTACTAGGCCGATGCCGGCGTGCTCACGTTGGCGTCGATTAGCAATGACGGTGTGTACAGTGTCTGGTCCGAAAGCATATCTCTGTCGTAGAAGTGTCTCGCCGAAGTGACTGTGGTGAATAACGCCATCGACCGCGCCAGCCCAAGCAGAGAAGATTGGATCGAACCAGTCGTGTTGTTTGGAATGCGGTGTCAGGTCGTGTGCGGTCCATACGATCTTGATATGCGCTGCCTTAAGTTGAGCGATCAGAGCCGTGGTCTTCTCAAGGTCGAGACCCAACCCTTCGACAAAGTGAAGGTGAAAGATGTCGGCATGGATGAACTTGATTGGCACTGCGATTTGGTGACGTTGACGAATTGGAACAAACAGTACGGCGCCACTCACTGCATGACGCATGTTCTGAACATATTCGTGCTCATAGCCGGATATCAGCACTGTGAGCGTCGGCCTTTGGAGTCGCTGTGAGATGACGTAGCGCAATGTTGGGATTACCCAGAGGAAAAGACGGCGATAGGCACCGACCACGTAGGGATCGAGGCGGTCAACGAGGAAATTGTGACGAAAGCGCATTACTCGAAACGTAGGAGATAGTCGCCGATGAATTCAACTCGTGTCAACGCCACGGTGCCGTATTCCGGCTTTTTCCTCGCGAGCAGTGAACGTAGTGGGTTTGGTCCCTCATTCATTGTATAGATCCGTACTGTTGGTCATATCCAACAGTACGGCCGCCGACTACGGCGAGACGAGCGCCACACCAAGCAAAGTAATAGTAACGATGTGAACAATCACTCAACTGTCTCGTAGAGGAGTTGGCCCAGCGTGGCGTGAGCGCCGAACTTTTCGTCGTCGGCGGAGCAGTCATGGCAATCGCTTACGACACGCGACGGTCGACGACCGACGTTGATGCGATCTTCGCACCTTCTGATGTGGTTCTCGAAGCAGCCAAAGTAGTTGCCGAACAACTGGAGCTAGAACCCGACTGGCTGAATAATGGGGCAAAGAGCTTCGCTCCCGGAAATGATCCGGCTCAGGCATCAGTCTTCGAAGGCCGATTCCTTAGTGCGGCGGTGGCATCACCAAGACATCTTCTGCCAATGAAATTGCTCGCGTCGAGAACCGACCGAGATATCGACGACATCAAGACTCTCTACAAACCGTACGGTCTGTCAACCGCCGAAGAGGGGATCAAACTCCTAGAGTCGTACTACCCCGCACGGATAATTCGCGCCCGAGTCCAGTTCATCATTCAGGAACTATTCCCCGACGAGCATCCACGAGATCGGGACACAGGACTCGGCCGCTAAGCAAAACGACTTGAGGATCCTGAAGCGGCTTCCGGGCACCTTCTTTGTTCGGTCTTACTTGAATTCTCACAAGTAGCCTCGAAGGTTCCACATCCTCAATGCCCGCGAGGTGCCCAAAACAAAGTACCGCAAAGAACTGACCTTCGGAAGTTCAACTTGATCGGCACTTTTCCATTCCCCTGCACGAGAGTCCACCACCCTTTCAAGGTGGCGGCACGGGTTCGAATTCCGTTGGGGTTGCTCAGTACGACATATCTAATGAGTCTGGACAATGCACGAACATCTAAAGGTGCCCGGTCGAGACGGGGAGAAGCTTACTACCGCGCTTAGGGTCCGGTCGGATTTCGTGTCAGGTATCGAGTTTGGCGAGGAGTTAGAACCAGCCACTCAACCGGCGAGTGATGGTGGCCGAAGAAAAGCTGCATCAATTTTCCCGCGCGAAACCCCAAAGCAGAGCGGTGACCACGGGTGTACATTCATTGTCATTCACTTTGGAGAGGGGCACCATGCCTAAGTATTTACTTGAAGTCCGCTACAACCTCGAAGGGATAAGAGGGGTCAAAGCAAAGGGCGGCTCCGCTCGTGTTGCGGCAGCTACGGAGTTAATTGAGGGTCTTGGCGGTACGGTTGAGTCCTTCAATTTCGCCTTTGGCGGAACGGACGTTTACGTTATCGCCGATTTCCCCGACGACGTCTCGGCCGCAGCGGCAGCGTTAACGGTGAGCGCCGGTGGCGGAGCCACGACAAGAACCGTTCCGCTACTCACGCCCGCGCAGGTTGATGATGCGGTCGCCAAAAAATCGACGTACCGACCTCCCGGGAGTTGATCGTCAACGGTCTTGAAACCGTGTGCTGTTTCGAACTTCCCCGGCTTTGGGGCGCGTTCTTGCACGAACACGCCAAGGATCACCCGATGGCAAACCTACTTGGACGAGGCCTTGGGGTCTGACTCGAACTTCAACTACCCAGAGACCGTTCCATTTGGATCCAAGAGTGACCTCAAGTAATCCTCCATCTTGTCGGAAGTGTCTTCGAAACCATCGGTCCTGGTCATGTGATCGCGGCCAGCCTTGTCGCGGAACGCCAACCGAAGGGTCATCGTCGTCACTCCGTCAGTCTCGTGCAGATCTACCGTCTCGACGGCCTCCGCATCGGGCCAGCCCTCGAACAGCCACGTCTCGACGGTCCGGGTCGGCGGCTCGACCTCCAAGTAGGTTCCGCGAAACGAGCACTCGGTTCCGTCTTGCGTCACGAAGACCATGTGATAGTTCCCCCCGACGCGCAGGTCGATCGAGCACACCGTCATCTTGTCCTCAAATGGAGCGAACCAGTTGCGCACATGCTCCGGCTTCGTCAATACGTCGAAGACGAGTTCGATCGGAGCTTCGTAGTCCCGGGTGAGGAGAATTTCGAGTTCGTTCGGAAATTCGATGACCGTCGACCCATGCCGATTAAGTGTCATTACTGTTCTCCTTCTTGTTGTAGCCCTTTGAGGTAGTCATCCAACCGATCCAATCGGTCATTCCACGCCCGCTCGTACGTCTCCAACCAGTCGAGGAGCGGGCGCAGAGGCTCTCGGTTCAGTCGGTAGACGCGTCGCCGTCCTTCTGAACGGCACGTGACGAGGCCGACGTCGCTCAGCACCCGGAGGTGCTTGGAGACCTGCGGCTGAGAGATCGACAGTTCGTCAACGATCGCCCCGACCGGCTTCTCGCCCGCCAGCAACACGTCGAGAATCTCGCGGCGCGGCCCCTTGGCAATCGCGTTGAAAACATCGGATGTGATGGCGGCTCCGGCCATGTGCCTATTATATGCAGTTTTTGGCATATATCAAGGCTCTGTGGGCTTTCTCGGACGACGGGTGGACGCTCATTCCACATCAGATGGAATGTTCGGTCAGCAGAAACCCTGATTCCTTCACGAATGCAAGTTCCGGGCGAAGTTCTCGGAATCCGCCTAATAGGGCAACTTGCGAAGTTGGTCGATTCCAAAAACCCATCTCACGAGATGGCTCCGACTCAAAATGGTTGGGGCTGCGATTTCCGACTAAGCAATAGCAAGCCAAAAGTAACGAACGCCAAACGCGAAAACAAAGACTCCGAGCACTCGACGTATGAATGCTTCTGGCAGTCGGGGCCAAACGCGTACCCGTGTAGCCGCCGACAAAACCGCCGGCTCCGATTCTCACGCACCAGCCGCCAGTGTCGACGTCATATTGCTCGGCTGAGCACGACTGATTCACGTGCGCCGGACTCTGAACAGTCAGCATCGGCCAGGCGGCGCCTACGTTGCCCGGCGGATGCCAAAGGTTGCCAATGGAACGCCCAGCTTTTGCGAGTGCTCCACCAGATATCCTCATCAATTAGCGACTTCGAATCGAGGGATGAAGTGGACGATGACACGGCGCGAGAGCGGCTTCGTGATGAACGGCTCCGAATAGAAAAACTGCTGAATCAATCGACCCTGGACCGGTTGGAAGATAGGGCGAGCGCCGGCGATCAGGGCGACATGACTGACCCCGCGCAACCGTTGATAGCGGAGCAGGAAGAGGACGCCGTTACGGACGGACTTCGCGAGAGATTGAAAACAATAAAGAGAGCAGAGCAACGTTTGCTTGACGGGACCTACGGTCGCTCAGTTCGAAGCGGTCAGCGCATGCCCGACGACAGACTGGAAGCAGACCCGGCAGCGGAACTTACTGTCGACGAAGTCTAGGAGCAGCAAACCGCAGTTTTCGTCCCGTTACCCGACCCTTGTCAAAAGCGCGATCGCAATCTATCCACTCAAGCAATGGTTCTTCCAAACTCGAGGAAGCTACGAAGCAACTTGCCGTGGGACGGTCGTACGGCGAATCAAGTTACGATGAACAGCACCAGAAGAATCTAGGAAACTATGCCAGTGGAACCCGAACATGTTCATCTCAACAACCATCACCGTGACACCCTCGAGAANNACACAAGAATGTAGACGTCCAAGTAGTGGTCGACCTTCGTCGAATTCTGCGTAGCGCGGGATACGCGAGTGATGCTAACTAGCCCCAATGGTTGGCTGCACTAACGCAAGCGATCACAACTGAGAAAACGGTCTATGGCGTTGAACGACGTGGCGGCGCTGATTGGGTCGCGAGGGACCGCCCTTGACCCTCGCATGGGTTTGAAAGGAATCAACAAGGTGGCGGCACGAGTCCAAGTCCCGTTGAGGGTGCCGAGTACTCGAAGGCGATTACTCTTACACGCTTCAGCCAGGCGGTCCTTGCCTGGCAGTCCTTGATTGTCCAGATTCATTCCGTCTCGCGTCATTCCATGCGGCCTTTTCGGGATTCCTCGGCAATTCGGGCTGTCGTTATCTCGCGCCGGAATGACGCTCTAGGGAACGTCGAGCACCAAGTCTTGGCGAACCACTTCCCCAGCAGGAATAGTGACCGTGACCGGTCTGGCGGTGGCTCCATTAGCGAAGACACCCGTGATCGTGTACTGACCAGCATTCAGGTTGACTTCCAGTAATTGTCCGGCGGCAAGCACCGTCTGATTGGCAATAGCAACGCCAACGGCATTGGTGACGGTGATCGTCCCGGCACTCGACTTGCCCACCAGGTTCTTACACACCGGTGCCGAACGGTAAATGAATGCTCCTCCCTCAATGAAGAGTCCGGTTGTCAGTCCGCTCGTGCCCGGGGTCAGCAAAGGCTCTCCGGTTGGAGGACCTAGATTCGCACCACCAGGACAGAGCGGATTGACGGTTACGCTCAGAAGCATTGTGAGTACCCCCGGGCGGGCACTTTGTGCACGAATGGTCTGAATCTTTGGCATCTGCACCGAGGCTCCGGTCAGGCGCAGCTGACAGTTACTTGACTTGGCCCTGCGGCGCGCAGCCGTGACGGTCAAACCAATCACTCGCGGAGCGTGACAGGAGGTATGGGCAGCGCCGGCCGCGGGGCCCTGGATCGCCGTGACCGACATCGGCAGATAGGCCACCAGAGCCGAAGCCGCCAACCACCATCTCAGTGACTGTCTCACAGCCTCACCGTACCTGGCGGACACGCCATCGAGGACGACCAATTCCCGAACTTGGTACCAATCTTGGCCAATTCGCTCGAGGAGCTGGAGACCGAGCGCTTGCTACGAGCATCTCGCACCCGAGGAGTCTCGATTCGCGATCAGGTCATTCCCGTGCGTCACCTAATGCGCGATGTGCGAAGACGAGCTCTGCGTCGTAGCACGTGGACGATCACGTACCCCAGCAGTACCAGGACCGACATCGCGTGCCATTTGTGGAAAAGGACGGGTCCAGGGATTGACAAATAGATAGTTTGACCCTTAATGAAGTCCACGAGGCCTGAAATTGTGGCATTCAAAGTGAGAAGCCACAGGATCAAATCCGACTCGGCTTGGCGTAGTCGAATCTCGGTCATGCCGCGACGACCGACGAGTTTAGAGATGAGCCGATTGACAGTGCGGCGCCGCTGGAAGAGGTGAACGACCACCAAGCCGAGCACGATCAATCCAATAATCGAGTGATCAGTGGTCCCTGAATGACCAAGGTATCTCTTCGATAGAAAGATCGCCGAAGCCACGGCGGCAAGAAAACTAAGTATCAGAGCAACGTGGACGGCCCAACGACTCCGAGCGATCGAGTCTCTTCGAGAACCCGACTCAGATCGAAGGGCCACGATCCGAATCCCCCGAAGAGCGCTTCAATTCAAGAACGCGTGGCACCAAGAGCACGATAAATCGCGACAAAGGTCCGAACCATAGGGGTTTACCCTCAGTCGGCCCTGAGTGCTCGATTTTGCCCAATTCCGAACTGAACTCGCGGAGGAAAATTGCTATGTGACAATAGGGTCGTTCTATGGTTGGTAGGTCAATTGACCACAACACGCAGAGACAAGGAGACAGAGATGCCGGCAATCGGAAGTGCGGAATGGAAGGGTGACTTGGCGACAGGGACGGGCACGTTCACGGCCGGCGACACCATCAGCGGCGGATTCACCTTCAAGTCGCGTTTTGAAGACGGCCCCGGGTCCAACCCCGAGCAGTTGATCGCGGCGGCCCACGCCGCCTGTTTTTCCATGGCCCTCTCCAACGCGCTCGCCAAGGCGGGCAACCCGCCCGTGTCGGTCCACACCCATGCCACCGTCACCCTGAGGCAAGTCGATGGTACGCCCACGATCACGAAGATCGCCCTCGTCACGGTGGGTCAGGTGCCGGGTATTGACCAAGCCACCTTCGAAGAGCAGGCCCTCGCCGCCAAGGCCGGATGCATTGTCAGTCGAGCTCTGGCGGGGGTGTCCGAGATTACGCTTGAGGCGACTCTGAGCTAGGGGACGATTAGCCCATCGTGGTAAGTCACGATAAATGTCGGCGCAACTCGTAACCAACGACGATTCGGAGTGACAGCGTGACCCGACCGACGCCCCCACAGGATGTTCACGTGGATCGTCCAGATTTCGTCGATCACGTATTGGAAGTCGTAAGAGCAATACCGCCCGGCCGCGTGATGACGTACGGCGACGTCGCCGCGACGCTCGGTTCGCGTGGCGCACGCGCCGTCGGCCAAATCATGGCCCGCTACGGTTCAGACGTGCCGTGGTGGCGCGTGATTCGCGCCGGCGGCTATCCGCCGCGCGGTCACGAAAGTCGAGCCCGATCCTTCTATCTCGCGGAGGGCACCCCACTTAGGGGCACCGCGGACAGCTATCGAGTAGATCTCGCCGTCGCGCGCTACCGACTCTGACGGCCCAGCGGGCACGAAGTAACTGCTTGGAGAGGTCGTCTGGAACCCCCCGAGCGATTTTCACGGACTCGTGTAGTGTCCCAATTAGCGACCCTTCAAGCGGTAACTGATGAGGAGAAAAGATGACAGACCAACAGGCGCACTACGGCGAACCCGGCGGCACGCAGTTTCCGATCACGACCGCGCTGGCGTTTCCCGATATGCAGATCCAGCGCAGCCTGGGCATGGTGTTCGGGGTGGTCGTACGATCAATGGGCCTGGCCAAGGGCATTACCGCGGGCTTCAAGGCGATTGCCGGCGGCGAGGTCAAGCAGTACACCCGCCTGGTCGAAGACAGCCGGCGTCACGCCCTGGACCGGATGATTGAAAACGCTCAACTACTGGGAGCGCAGGGCATCGTGTCGATGAGGTTCGATTCGTCTGAAGTCGGACAGGCCCTGACCGAAATCGTTGCCTACGGCACCGCGGTCACCTTCGCCGACCACGCGTAGGCGAAACGTGGGAATTGTCATTGGCCTCGTCTTCCTGGTGGGATTCGGGTGCTTCATCGCCAGTTTCTTCGCGCGCCGCCACGGCGAAAACGAGAAGCCCAAGTCCGACTGGCGTCGCACGGAAGAGGTGTTCAACGATCCTTCTACGCACCGAATAATGAGAGTCTGGCTCGACGGTGCCGGCGAGCGGCACTACGTACCTGATTCCAGCGGTCCCGCGGTCTAACAAACCCGTAACCAGGAGTCCGTGGACAAAGGATGCACCGCGTCGCGAGGGCCTTGCTCGAAGGACGTACAACCATTTTGACTGTTCAATTCGAAGTGCAGCCGGAACCGATTTACTGACATATCGATTCAACGAACTGCCTCAGTAAGCCGACACGGCACCTCATTTGCCAATGAAGGAGCTCGGGACCGGAGTTACATTATTCGGCTACCGGACTCTACAAATGGAATGGCGCCACCATCGAACGTGCCGTTCGAGAGGCGCCCAGTAGCCCGACGTGCAGCAACGTCTCGGTGGTGCGCAGCAAGGAATAATGGGTGAAGGCGACTCCCACGCGTTCTCCGCGCGGCACCGACGGCGCGATCACCAGCGTGGGCACGTGATTCGACGCCTGCGAATCGTTCTCGTCGAAGGTAATGAACAGGACCATCTGGTGCGACTGATACAGAGGACTTGCGAGAATCTGGGGGACCATCTGTCTTAGCCACGCGTCCCCGCTGGCGACGGGACAACTGTGCATGTCGTTACAGACGTTGGGGACAATGAACGTGAAACTCGCGCTGAGGTTGAGCGGCGAGGTGAGCGGAACGTCATTGGTCTGACACACTGAGTTGATCGACTGGTAATAGACCGCAGGATTGTGTCTCGCGGCGTACGTCCCGCTCGTGACCTGGTCGCAAGCCGAAGGCATGGACTCGACGAGGCTGCGCCAACGGTTCCCGAGTTCAGAAAAGATGCTCGGGACCGAAAGCGGATGTGTACTGGGCTCACCATCGTCAGTAATACCCTGCGTCGAACCGGACGTGAGCGCAATGTAGTTAGGCAGGCTGGGGTGCGACACGCCGTCGTCATTGGTGGCCAGCCCGCAGTGCGCCGCGAGTGAGTTGAAATAGGGGGCGCTCGGCGAGCCCACAACCGAATAGCCGACATTCTCAAGCAAGATCCACACGACGTGGCGATAGTGGGGCGCTCCCGACGCTCCGCACGGCGACGTGACCGGAATTGAAGTCGAAGCGCCCAAGGCGGACGTGGGCGTAACCGCGATGAGCGATGACACTATGAGTGTTACGACGGAGGCGAGCTTGCGAAGCAGCACCTACGCATCATGGCACCTTCGAGGAACAGTTATGGGTCGGGACGCCACAGGTCAACGTGGCCATGGTGTTGATCCCTACTCCGTACCGAAATACACTTTTTCTGCTTGAGCGGTACCGTTGCCCTGCGGTAACACGGACGCGGCCGCTTTTCGGAGTCGCGCGTGCGTGCCAAATGCGAACATCGTCAAAGGGACCGGCCGAAACGATGGCGGCAAGTATGGTTGGCCGTAATGGTTGACGCACCGAGTGAGGGAAAAAAGCCGAGCTTCGCGACGGACGCGGCCGTAAGGTGGTCAATTGTCGCCATCGAGTACGCGATAGTCGCCAGTTTGTTACTGGTCGCCGGCATCGTCTTGGTGCGCACGGTCATCGACTTCTTAAGCCATTGGGGACTGTTCCCGCAATCGGTCGTGGCCGCCATTGACGGCATCCTGGTAGTCATCATTCTTCTGGATATCGCCCATACGGTATTCGGGCACTTACGGGCCTCCGTCTTTCCCGTGCGACCGTTTCTCATTATCGGCATTCTGGCCGGCGTGCGGGACATACTTAGCGCATCCGCCCACCTCACATTGAGCAGTCCCCTAAAGCAGGGAGATTTCAACGACACATTGATCTCCCTCGGCGTTGGCGTGGGGGTGGTGGTTTTCCTACTCCTGGGCCTGCTGATCCTGCGCTTCAGCGAGCGCGCGGAGGATAGAGAAAGCGGGTAGCTCGCGTTGCGGCTACACCAGCACTGCTGGATGAAAGGCGCGAACAATTCCCCCTCTTTTAGAGGTCAGGCAGGGCGAAGTCAAGGCTCGGAATGTCAGTGCCACCGTCGACCTCCAGCACTTTTCCGGTCAGGAAGGCACCAGCCGGTGAGGCGAGATACACGACGGCGGCCGCAATCTCCTCGGGGTTGGCGATTCGGTGCAGGGGAGTCAGGTCCTCCATCATCGACTTAAGTTCGGGCGTGGACGTCACGATTTCTAGCGCTGACGTCGCCGTCGAGCCGGCGGCGATGGCGTTGACTCGAATCCGCGGTGCGAGGTCCTTCGAAATTAGCCGCGTGTAGTGCGAGAGGGCCGCCTTCGTCGCACCGTAGGCGGCGTAACCGCGTCCGGCGACACGGCCCATCACCGAGGAGATATTGATGATGGCACCTCCGCCGTGCTCCAACATCAGCGGCACCGCCGCGAGGTTTAGCGCGTGCGCCGTGGAGACGTTGAAGTGAAAGGCCTCTTCGAGGTACTCGGTCGTGGTGTCGAGGAACGGGAGGGGAATGGCGCCGCCCACATTGTTCACCACAACGTCGACGCGACCGAATTCACGCAGGGCCGCCGTGACCATCGACCGGACAACCTCGAGGTCGGCCAGGTCGCCGACGATGCTTATCGCGCGTCGACCAGTCGCCTCGACCTGCGCGACGACCGCGTCGAGATCGCCCTTTGTACGTGAGGCAATAACGACGTCGGCGCCGCATTCGGCGAGCGCCACGGCGCTGGCGGCGCCGATCCCTCGTCCGGCGCCGGTGATGACCGCCGCCTTGCCGTCAAGTCGAAAGAGGTCGAGAATCATGAAATGCTCCTAAGTGGTCGGTAGGGCCAGGTTATTCGCGTCCCAGCACCGCGACAATGGCCACGACAAACCTTCACTCGGCTATTAATCTCGCAGTCTCGGCCCGTCAAAAGTTTGACCCGCTGGTCGCCCCTTTTCACAGTTGGCACACGTCGGTGTACGTCCCACCCGAGAAGAGCTAACCGATCTTGAGGAGGTGGAGCGTGCGCCGCGCTAGGGCATGTCATACTCCATCGGTGCGCCGACTACTTCCGACCGTGGCCGTCATCGCCGTACTGGTGGTCGGTGGATCCATCATTTTTGAGAACAGCAAACCCTCGTCGACGAGTACCGTTGCGTCTGGCTCTCTGGTTGCCGCCAAGAAAGAACTCGTTCCCCCCGTCCTGAAAGAAGACTTCACCGTGCTTTCGTGCTCGCAGCGCACAACCATTGGTTTGGAAGGGTGCGCCGAACATCGCATCCTCTCGGTGGATACGCGCATTAATGCGCTGCGACGCCAAGTCTTTCAGCACCTCTATGACAACGCCGCCCGGCGCGATTTCATTTCCGCCGAAGATGCTTGGTTTGCCTATCGACGGGCGATGTGCATGAGCGAATCTGACGTCAACGAAGCCGGTTCCCTCGTCCCCGTCGACTTCGCCAACTGCGTCGTGCACTTGGATCGCCAGCACCTCGCGGAGTTGGTCACGCTTCGCTCAAGCTACGAGCCGGCGAGCTAGATCCACAATTGCCAACCTCGGTGTTGCGCGAGGTAGACGAACGAAGTAAAGATTGACCACGGGGTCCAAATCTGTCGATGGAGGGGGCACATGGCCAGCCGGCTCACCGAAGTGATCATTGATTGTCACAACCTTGAGGTGATGTCTGACTTCTGGTGTAGGGCACTGAACTACGAGCGAGTGCATTCGGGCGACGGTTGGATTGCCATCCGAGCCGCCGGACCGGAGTTGACGGAGGCGATGTTGATGGAGTCCGCTCAATCACCCGCGTTGGCGTTTGTGCTCGTCAACGATGAAAAAATCGTCAAGAACCGTGTTCACATTGACGTGACGCCGATCGATCGCAGTCAAGACGACGAGGTGGGCCGCCTGGTGTCCCTCGGTGCCAAGCGCATCGACATCGGCCAAAGTGGCACCTCGTGGGTGGTGATGGCGGACCCCGAAGGCAACGAGTTTTGCGTTATGGAGTCAATCACTAACTAGACCTTGCGTCAGATCCACTGCGCCGCGGTCGCTCGCGCTGCGCCCGACACGCGGTTCGTATCGGTACGGTCCCGTCACCCCGCTCGATCGGGACGCAAACTTTTCTGTAGAATTTTTCGATGTTACGAATCGGATCAGTCGTTCTGAGCGTGCACGACGTCGCGCGATCAATCGAATTCTGGCAACTCGCCATCGGTTACGTTCTGCGTGAAGAACCCGAGGACGAAACGTGGGCGATCCTCGTGTCGCCGAGCGGGGTCGGCTCGCAAATCGCCCTCATGCGCAGCGAAACCGCGCCGCAGTCACACCCAAGGGTCCACCTCGATTTGTACGCGAGCAATCGAGACGTCGATGTCGCCAGACTGATGGAGTTGGGCGCGAAGGCGGTGGCCTGGGATTCGTATCCTGACTCGCCTGATTTCGTCGTGCTCGAGGATCCGGACGGCAATCGATTCTGCGTCATTGAAAAAGATCCGGGTTGGATCGGCTTCAGGTAGCCCTTCGGGTCCGCGACAGTCGGTCTCGCACGCGCACGAGTAGGGCCGAGCGCTGCGACGAGGTGGACACGGAGTAACGCACGAATCCATCGTTCTCGCGTAGGCCCACGAAGAGCCCCGCGGGGTCTTCATGAAAGTGAAGCAGGGCATTGTCGTGATAGTGGAAGACTCCCCGACTTTTTTCCTTCAGTCCTTCCAACGCTCGCAATTGGGCGAGCAACGTTTCGAGTTGATCAAGTGCTTCGTCGCCCGCGTGTTTCACTCGTTTCACTTTAGACAGACGTCCGCGGTCTGACCAAGAGGAAACATCCGAACGAGAAGTTCCCTTCGTCGCCGCGATACGCTCGAATGCATGAAGCCCTTCGTACTCGTGCTCATCGTCGCGGGCGCCTTTGGCGCGTTCGCGTGGATCGCGTCACTCGTCTCGGGTGATACGTCCTGGGTCGACCGGCTGTGGTCCATCGTGCCCGTGATCTACTTGTGGGTCTTCGCGGCCTGGGCGGGACTACGCAATGTCCGACTCGACGTCATGGCGGCGTTGGTATCAATTTGGGGAGCGAGGCTGACCTTCAACCTCGCTCGAAAGGGGGGCTATCGGGGTGTCGAAGACTACCGATGGCCCATCCTTCGCGCCAGAATGACGCGCTGGCGATTCCAGTTGTTCAACTTCTTCTTTGTGGTGTTGTACCAGAACATCATCCTCATTCTCATTACCCTGCCGGCCCTGACGGCGTACGAACATCGCGGCGCGCCCTTCGGCGTGCTCGATGCACTACTGGCCATCGCCTTCCTCGCCTGCACGGCCGGCGAAACTGTCGCCGACCAACAGCAGTGGGACTTTCAAACGGCGAAGAGCGCCGAGATCGCCGCCGGGCGAACTCCCCCGTCCCAGTTTCTTCAGACCGGCCTCTTTCGCTTCTCGCGTCACCCCAACTTTTTCTTTGAACAGGCCCAATGGTGGGTTTTGTTCCTGATGGGCGCGCTGGCCGCGCGTTCCCTCCTTGAGTGGACGGCAGCGGGCGCCATTCTGCTCACGCTGCTCTTCATTGGTTCGACCCGGTTCACCGAAAGCATCACGCTTTCTCGGTATCCCGAATACGAGCACTACCAGCGCCAGACATCCCCGGTCGTGCCCTGGTTTCCCCGTCGGCGTCTTGCCGACGCCCAAGCGTTCGAAGTGAACTAAGGGGCAACGCTCCATCGACGACTCACGAAACACGGGGCGCTCGGAACGTCCGCACGTCGAGTGACCGCAACACGGGCGACCGCCCCTGCTACCACTCTTCGTCAGATCTCAATTCGCGCACGTGCGCGACGTTGGGGTCGCTGCGAGCGTCGAAGGCCCAGAGTTTCGGCAGCGCAGCCGCGACCGCGACCACCGATCCCGTACAGGCCAGTCCACCGAACGTGAGCGAGAACCGAAGCGTCGTCCAGGCCGCCATGAGTCCCGCTCGGAATTGACCGGCGGTGGGACCCACCGAGTAGGAAATCATTTCGATGCCGGCCATTCGTCCGCGGACCTCGGGGGGGATTGATTCGTTCCACATGGTGTTGCGAAACACCCCGCTCATGGCGTCCGCGCCGCCGCCAATGACCAGCCCGGCGAACACCACCCAAAAGGAGCGGGAGAATCCGAAGAGGGCGATTCCCAGGCCCCACACCGCGGCGGCGGCCACGAGTCCTCGGCCGTAGTGATACACATGACGGGTCCACGACGAAGTGAGTGTCGCCACCAGCGCGCCCGCCGGCAGTCCGCAGTAGAGAATCGACAGCGCGTAGACGGTATGAAAGTGGGCCGCCACGAACGGGAGCATCACGACCGGATAGGCAAAGATCATCGCCACCAAGTCAACGATGTACGTGCCGAGAAGGTCGGGACGTGAGTAGGCGTAACGAATGCCGGCCGTCAGGGCATGCAAGTCACCGCCCTCTCGCGGTTCCATCGGGGCCGTGGTCTTGAGCGAAAAGAGCAATGCCAGCGAGAAGGTGAACGTCACCAGGTTCGCGGCGTACACGAAGGACGGTCCAATCGCCACGGCGACCAATCCGCCCAGCGCCGGACCAATGATCATCGCCGAAGTGCCTTGAATGTTGGAGAGTTTCGCCGCCGCGGACTGAAGGTTGTGCGGTACCAATGTCTGATTGAGCGCGGAGAGGCTGGGTTGTTGCACGCTGGACGCAGCGGCGGCCAGGAATGCGACGGCGTACAAGACCCACACCTGCGGCTTTCCGAGTAAGGCGTTGACAAACAACAGGCCCGCCATCAACATCAGCACCTGTTCCATCGAGAGGATCAGCCGGCGGCGGTTCAGTCGATCGGCGAGCACGCCCCCGTAGAGGCCGAAGACCACCAGCGGTACGAGCTCGAAGAGACCGAGCGCGCCCACGTCCAGCGGTGAGTGCGTCAAATTCTTCAGTTGATACGGCACGGTCACGTAGGTGGCCTGACTGCCCAGGGCCGTAATGAACCCCGCAATGTACAGGCGCCGGTACTGCTTGGAAATTCGCAGCGGCGTGAGGTCGATGCTCATTCTGTTCTGGCTCACGACCGACACCCGTCACGTGACCCAGCCAGGTGCACCACGTATTGCGCCACGGCCCTTGGCCACGCGGCGCTAGGCAGACGGTTGGTATGGGATTGCACTGACATCGTTACCGAACCGCTTTCCGCGTTTGCTGGAACTACCAAGTTATGCGTTCACCTCGGCACGAACGGCTAATCGACGTTAAATTGTCCCCAACGAAGCAACGGAAGGGAGTGACCATGACGATTCGCACCAAAGCCCCGTTGGGGGCGCCCTGTTGGGCCGACCTATGGACCCCGGACGTGGAGGGCAGTCGGAAGTTTTACAGCGAGCTTTTCGGCTGGGAAGCGCTTGAGCCAAGCCCCGAATTCGGGGGCTACTTCATGTTCGCTCGTGACAATGTTCCCGTGGCCGGTGGCATGGGCGACATGGGCGACATGGCCGCCGACAATATGTGGAAAATCTACTTCGATACCAACGACATCGCAGCGACCGTCGATGCCGCCCAGAAAAACGCAGCGCAGATCCGCTTTCCCGCGGTGGCCGTGGCCGACCTCGGGACCCAGGCCGTGCTCATGGATCCGGGTGGGGCCACCCTGGGCGCGTGGCAGGCGGGAACCTTTCCTGGATTCACCGTGCTCGAAGAACACGGCGCACCCAGCTGGTTCGAACTGCACACCCGAAACCACGCCGGTGCCGTCGAGTTCTACCGCGACGTATTTCATTGGCAGACTACAGCGATGAGCGATAGCGATGAATTTCGCTACACCACCGCGAGCGATGCCTCGGGTGAAGATCTCTTGACCGGTATCATGGACGCCAAGTCATTTCTGTCCGAAGGAGCCCGTGACCAGTGGTCCATCTACTGGTACGTCGATGACGCCGACGCGGCGGCCGCCAACGCCAAGGCGCTCGGCGGATCCGTGGTCATGGAGCCGCAGGACACACCCTTTGGTCGCCTCGCCACGCTGCGCGATCCATCGGGCGCGTACTTCAAATTGCGGGCAACCGCGGCGTAACCGAAGTACCGTGCAAAAGTCGAAAAAGGTGGACTATGGCCAAGGTCAACACGTATTTGAATTTTGATGGCAAGACCGAAGAGGCGTTCANNACATGCCCGCGCTCACTGATACGGAATTGACTCAGGTCATGCACGTGGCATTGCCCATTCTCGCGGGCCACGTGTTGATGGGCACCGATCGAGACCTGCGCTACGAAGAACTTCGACCGCGCTAACTCGCACTCTTCGCCGGGACCCAATGAAAGCTCGAAGGGGATCTTCGGCGAATGGGTGCCGCGAACTGCATTCGTGAACGCACTTTGACCTCCGAGTGGCGCAACGCACCGATGGGCCCCGTCATCGCGCCATTGCGCGTTACCGTTAAGTGATGCCGTCTCGCCACCAACGTGCCCGACGCGCCTATCAACGAATCGTGGCGCTGCTCATCGCCGCCGCCACCGTCATCGCAGTGGCCATCGTACTCGCCCGTGCCTCCACCGATAGTCACGCCTCCGACGCGCCGACGACCGAGACGTCCACCACGACGTCCACCCTGGTGCCCACTTCATCGACTTCCTCCACGACGATGACCGTGCCCGCGACGCCGGCCGATCAACTCCACCTCGTTCAGATCGGTCAGTACTCGTCGCCCGAGATCACGCCGAAGTCAGTCGACGCCTCCGGCACCGGATTGGTCTTTGCCCAGAACATGGTCTATCGACGCACGGTCTCGGTCTTTAACGCCCACAACGGCGCCCTCATCAAAACCATCCCCACCACCATTAACTTGCACAACTTTGGATTGCCGGGCGGCACCATTCAGGGCGCGCCCGTCGAGGGCGCCTTCTCGCCGGATAAGCGGTACTTCTACGTCTCGAACTACTCCATGTTTGGCCCCGGCCAAGGTCCCGAGGGCGAAGACACGTGCACGCCGAGCAGCGCCCGCGACGCCGGCGACACCCCCGACTACGTCTACCGCATCAATACAAAGACTCTCAAGATTGATCAAGTCATCCAGGTCGGACTGGTCCCCAAGTACGTCGCGGTGTCGCCCGACGACAAGTACGTGTTGGTCACCAACTGGTGCTCCTGGACGCTCTCGATCATCAGCGTCGCCTCGCACCGCGTGATGGCGACGCTGCCCATGCCCGGCACCCCCAGAGGCATCGCCATCGACCCGAAGTCTCGCTTCGCCTACGTCGCCATCATGGGCGGCGACGTGCTGGTGAGGGTGAGCCTCGCCGAACTGGCCGAGGTTGGCCAAATCTACGTTGGCTCCAACCCGCGCACCGTGGTCCTCAGTCCCGACGGGAAGTACGCGTACTTGACACTCAATAACCCGGGCGACGTCACCAAGGTCAATTTGGCGACCGGTCATATTGTGGCGGTCCAACACATCGGCGTGCTGTGCCGCTCCCTGGTCATCTCGAGTGACGGAACCGCCCTCTACGCCGTGAGTGACGCCAGCTCCACGATCACTGAGCTGGCAGCCTCCAATCTGGCCATCCTGCAGACAGTGCACGTCCCGCAAAATCCCATCGGTATTACCTACGATCCGCTCACCAACGACGTGTGGGTGTCGAGTTACTCCGGCTACATCACCCGCTTCGCCACTCGTTGAGCGGCTCGATCCCGCAGGATGAGCCGACTGCGTCGTTCGAAGGCATCCAATGAAGGACGAGTCTCCAAAAAAGGGGACCGCTAGCCGGCGATGGTAGGCAGTTCAAAGTGGGGGTTGTAGATGAATCCAACGATGCTGCCGCTCGGGGTCGACACCGCAGCGGTGATAATGCCGTCGCCGACGTCGCTCGCGGGGCTGTACTCGAGCGCTCCGGCTTGGATGGCTGCGGCAACCGCTTCGCTGACGTCATCGACTCCCCAGTACGTGAGGGCGCCGGCGGCGGGGTCAGCGTCGGGTAGCAAACCGAGCTCGTAGCCGCCCGGGTTGAACCCCACGTAGAAGGGCTCATCAAAATAAGGGGGCGCGCCGAGAAAGGCGGTCCACCACAATTTGGCGGCTTGCAGATCAGGTGCCGGATAAATCACTGTTCGAAGTCCGAGTAATCGAATGCTCATGCCAGTCTTTTTAGCAGTTTCGGCGACGATCGTCGCGTGACGAGTCCCATCGGCCTAACCCGGTCCGGTTGGCGATTGTTTCCATCGACAGCCGCTGCGTGGCGTGAGACAATTAGGCCGTGACGTCCAGCATCGTCCCGGCCTCGTTCACCGATCAACTGCGCGACGCCCTCGCGTCGCGCGACCTCGAGACGTTCGGCGCCCTGCTCAGTGACGACGTGCGATGGGGTGACGACAGTCACCCTCGAGGATGCCGGAATCGTTCCGAGGTGCTCAAGACCTTCGCCCGTGCACTTTCGGCCGGCGTGGACGGCACCGTGAGCGAACTGGAGAGTGGCCCCCAGGGGATCCTTTGCCGGTTCAACGTCACGAGACCCGAGGGCGATCTACGCGCCGACTACCTCGACGTGTTCCACGTCTACTTGGTGAGCAACGGACAGATCGTGCAAATCTTGCGATTCTTCGATCGCGAATCCGCGGCGAACGCAGCGGGACTGAACGACTATGCACGACGCTCCGGTTGAGCCCACGCGCCGCAAAGGCAGAGCGGCGTGCGCGAATTTGCGCCCCACCAGCCGTTGCCGTCGTCGGTGCAGCGCGTCCATGGTCGGGCTATTCTTCGAGGGCGAGGTGACATCATGACCATTACATGCAAGGTGACCGGAGAGTTCGCGCAGAACATCACGTGTCAACTGGACGCCAATCAGACCATGTTCGCGGACGCGACAAAATTTCGCTGGAAGACAACGAACGTCTCGCTCGAGACTCGCCTGTCGGTTCCCGGCGGCAACGCCGACACCGCCAATCAGAGCGCCAAACAGGGCGGCGGGTTCCTCAAGGCTGCGCTCGCCACGGCGACCGAGGTCGGCAAGCGGATGCTGACCGGTCAGAGTCTGGCCTTCCAGTGGTTCACCCCCGCCGGCGGTTCCGGACTCGTCGCGTTCGCCGGCGAGTTGCCCGGCCAGGTACGCGTGATTGAACTCGACGGGGCAGACGGGTGGCGGGCGGAGAGTCGCGCCTTCATCTGCGCCGAAGCGAGCGTGACCTTCGACATTGACTGGACCGGCTTCAACCTGGGGCGCCGCTCCAAGGAGGGTTTCATCTTCGAGCACTTCACCGGAACCGGCACGCTCGTCCTGGGCGGCGGCGGCAGCCTGGTGGAACTCAATCCGAAGGATTACGGCGGAAAGATTCATGTCCACGGGGGCGCCGTCGTGGCCTTCGCCGACTCAGTCGCGTTCAACGTGGAGCGAGTCGGTGCCCTCAACGCCCAGACGATCATGACCGCCGCATTCGGGGGCTCCGGGCTCAATCTCATTTCCCTGTCCGGTGACGGACCTGTCATACTTCAATCGACGCTGCACCGTGAATTCGAAAACGACGAGAAGGGCGACATGGGTTCGTCCAATCCCTCGCGAGAAGGACTTCTCGGTCGACTCTAGATAGAAAGAAGGAACTATGGCACTGATGGACAAGATGAAGGCGCAAGCGGCGCAACTGGCGCAGAAGGCGCAAGAGGCAGGCAAGGCCGGACAATCGAAGTTGGAAGACGTCAAAGCCAGCCGACGCGCCGACGGATTACTGCGTGAGCTCGGCGCCGCCGTCTACGCCCAGCGCGCGGGCACCGCCACCGACCAGACCGCGGGCGAAATCGATCGACTGGTGGCCGAGCTTAAGTCCCATGAGTCGGAGCACGGGACGCTCGACGCGTCCGATTCCGACGCCGCGACGAGTGCAGCGCCCAAGGAGGAGGAGACTCCTCCCGAAGGCGGTTTCACGCTCTAAGCAAGGGCCTAGCCGTCCACTATCCCTGGCGCAGTAACTTGCGGGCCAATCGACGCAATGGCTTGGGCAGCCACCGTTTGGCGGCCTCCATTTGGCGGCGCAGGTGTGAGAGATCCTTCAGGTTCGCCTCGTACATCACCGCGAGGGCTGCGTAGCGTCGCTGTTCATCGGCCAGTTTGTCGGTGAGGCCAATGAGGTCCTGCGAGAGATTCTCCAGAGACCGCGATCCGTCATCGCGCACGGCCTTGATGACAAATTGATAGGTCTCAGACTCGCGATCCGCGAGGATAGCGTCCACGACGTGCTCGTCAACGTCGTCCTTGCTGACGCCGATCTCGGTGGTGAACGCGGGCACCGTCACCCGCACGAATTCAATCGGCACCAGTCCCGCGGTCTTCACCAGTTCGAGCAGGCTCTCCTTGGTAAAGAAGTGAATGTGCGTGCGATCGAGCAGGCCGCTGTCGGAGTAAGGGAACTTTCCCTTGAGCAGTGCAATCTTGACGTCGGCGTGCGCAATGTTGGGCACCGAGATGATGACGGCCCCCGAGGCGTGCAGATGCTTGATGGACTCCTGCAGCGTCGCGAGCGGATCCTTCAAGTGCTCGAGCACGTCGCCGAAGAGCACGGCGTCGAAGAACTCGTCCTCCAATTCTTTCCACAGGACGCCGTCGTCAAAATTACCGATGATGACGCGTTCCACCCACTGCTCAGCGGGCTGCACCACGGCCGAGTCGATCTCGATGCCCACCACGCTGCAGCCCTGGCCGCTCAACGCCTCACTTACGTGACCGGATGCGCAGCCCGCTTCGAGCACCCGTTTGTTAAAACCCACCATGCGTAGCAGGCTCGAATGCGCGTCGTTCTCCTCATCGGGATTTATAGAGGTGTGATAGTGCGACAGCATGAAAAAAATCTAGTGCACCTCGTCGCGGTCGAAACCGAAACGAGTCGCCGACAGTGCTCGGCGAATGAAACACTGCCAATTGCGACGCCGGTCGCGTGATCCGCGCCGCGTGCATTACGAGGAACCGGTGCGCTCGCGGGATTGAATGAACGCTCGACGAGAACGGCCAAACTCGATGGGCGCAGTTACACTGTGGCGAAACGTCGAACCAGGGTGTGGCAATGAATCGTGCGTATTTGACGGGGCTCGTCTCAATGGCCAGCGCACTGTTGCTCGCGGCCTGCGGTTCTCAATCGACGTCGTTGACCACCACTTCGACCACCAGCCTGATCGCCACGACCACCACCACGGTGGCCACGAAGAATCTCTCGATTACCCCCTCGGTTATCAAAGGTCTACTGGACGCCGCCGCCGCCTATCACCAATTGCCGCCCACCGACTACACCGGACTGGACCCGGGCATGACCTACTACGCCTTCGAGCCAGCCACCAACTCGTATTACGCCGCGGCCGGTCTCGTCCCGAGTCCCAACTCGCTGCAAGCACAAATCGGCACCCAAGACGACGGCGGCTACAACTTGTTCATCAAGACCGCGAGCGCGAGCCACTGGACGGTGTTCAACGATGGGTTGGGCGCGGCTCAGGGTTCAATCTGCCCACTGGCCATTCCGGCGTCGGTGCTCGCGGTGTGGAGCTGGAAACCGAACAGCTGTTTCCCGCCCCAGTAGATCGACGCTGACGCACTCAGTGGTCATTTTCGACGCTCCGTTAAAATTGAATCGTGGAACTGCAAAAGGTCATTCTCTATTACGCGTTCACGCCGATCGCCGATACCGACGCGATGCACCTCTGGCAACGCACCCTGTGCGAGAGCCTCGGCCTCAAGGGCCGGATCCTGATCTCGACCCACGGCATCAACGGCACGCTCGGTGGTGAGATGACGGGGCTTAAACGCTACATAAAACAGACCAAGGAGTANNTCGTTGACGAAGAGGGCGTGGTGGGCGGGGGTGTCCGCCTGAAGCCGGCCGAGGTCAACCAGCTGGTGGCCGAGCGCGGCGACGACGTGGTGTTCTTTGACGCCCGCAACGCCTTTGAGTCCAAGATCGGCAAGTTCAAGAACGCCGTCGTGCCGCGCGTCGCCACGACGCGCGACTTCGTGGACGAGTTGGAGAGCGGTAAGTACGACTACCTGAAGGACCGACCGGTCGTCACGTACTGCACGGGCGGCATCCGCTGCGAGGTCTTGTCGTCGGTGATGAGGAGCCGGGGCTTCAACGAGGTGTACCAGATCGAAGGCGGCATCGTTCGCTACGGCGAGGCCTTCGGCGACCAGGGACTGTGGGAGGGATCGCTCTATCTCTTTGACGCCCGCATGAATCACGAGTTCAGCGAACACACCAAGGTGATCGGCGTCTGCGAAAAGTGCGCCGCGCCAACCAGCAAGTTCTACAACTGCGCGAACCTGGCCTGTCGAAAGCTGATACTGCTGTGCGACGACTGTACGGCGGACAACGTCAGCAAGAAGTGCCTGGCGAGTCATCAGCAACTGTGACGCTGCCTACCTGAATCCCCGATCGGCGACGCCTGTGGGTCCCGGTGAGGTAATGACGAGCGCCATCGTCTCACGCGAGCAGTAGGGACCGCCCCGAGTTCCGTGGATCACGACGAAGCGTCGGCCGTCGCGGCACGACTCGATGTCGACGAACGGTCAGACTTGCGCCTCAACCGTGGACGGCCGTCGCCGGCCAGCGCTTGTACGTTGCCCGAACTCATGGACCCTCCGCACTCGCTGCACACGACCGTGCCCAGGGCTTCGTGACCGCAACTGCGATGCACCAGGCGAATGGGGGCGCCGTTGGGCGCCGCGTACTGATCGCCCCATTGACGCATGGCGTTCATCACGGGCCACAGGTCGCGGCCCTTTGGGGTGAGTCGATAGTCAAAGCGCGGTGGATGCTCGCTGTAGGCCACCCGCTCGAACACGCCGGCCTCGACCAGGCCCTCCAGGCGCAGCTGCAGCACGTTGCGCGAAATACCCAATCGCTCTTGAAAGACGTCGAAGCGCGTTACCCCGAGGAAGGCGTCACGAACGATGAGCATGGTCCACCATTCGCCCACCACCTCGAGGCACTGGGCCACCGAACAGTCCATTTGTGAAAAACTCTTACGTTCCATGCCTCAAGTATAGTCAGTTGTATCATACAATGCACTCTGCTAGAGTACGTTTCGTGACAGAACTTACACCGTTGACTCAGGTAATTGCCCGGGCGGCAAGGGTTCGCACGTTGATCTTCCTGGTCACGTCCCTGGGTGCTTTCATGGGATCACTCGACCTCTCCATTGTCAATGTGGCCTTCCCCGCGCTCGAGCGCAGCTTCTCCGGCGACACCACGGCCGCCCTGGCCTGGGTCATCACGGCCTACTCCATCGCCTACGGGTCGCTCCTGGTGATTGCCGGGCGCACCGCTGACCGTATCGGCAGCCGCCGCGTCTTCAACCTCGGTTTGAGCGTATTTTGCCTCGGTTCCGCCCTCTGCGCCGCGGCGCCGTCGGTTCCCTTCCTCATCGCCGGACGGGTGGTCCAGGGCTCGGGTGCGGCCGCCATGCTGCCGGCGTCGCTCAGCCTCTTGTTGGCGGCGTACCCCCACGAACGACGCACCCAGATCGTGTCGCTGTGGGGCGGCATCGGAGCGCTCGCGGTGGCGACCGGACCGAGTTTGGGCGCGACCTTGGTCACCGTTGGCGGCTGGCGATGGGTCTTCCTGGTGAACCTGCCGGTGGGTGTCTTTGCCTACTTCATGGGCCGGCGCGTGTTGAAGGAGAGTGCGGTCAACCCCCATCACCCGGCACCGGACTATCTCGGCGTCGCCCTCGTTTCGGGGGCATTGGCCAGTCTGGTGCTGGCCATCACCCAAGGTCCCAGTTGGGGCTGGTCCAGTGCCGCGGTCATCGCGACGTTGGCGGCGTCGGTCCTGCTGGGCAACCTGTTTCTCTACCGCTGTCGTCACCACGGCGAGCCCGTGCTCGACCTCACGCTCTTTCGCGCCCGCAGTTTCAGCGTGACCAACGCCGCCACCCTGCTCTACGCAATGGGATTCTTCGCCATGTTGCTCGGCAACATCCTCTTTCTCACGAGCGTCTGGCACTACCAGATCATTTGGGCCGGCCTCGCCGTGACGCCCGGTCCCCTGGTCGTCGCCGCCGTGGCCGGGCCGGCCGGCCGACTGGCCGCCCGAGTGGGATTCCGACCCGTGCTCTTGGCCGGCACCGCCATCTTCACGTTGGGACTGTTGTCGTTTGCCCTTCGCGTGGGCTTGCACCCGGAGTACCTCACCTGCTGGCTGCCGGCGACCGTGCTGCTCGGTGTGGGAATCGGACTCACGTTCCCCGTACTCGGGGCCAGCGCGGTGTCGAGCCTGCAGGCGGACCGCTACGCCGTGGGCAGCGCCGTCAACCAAACGGCCCGACAGATCGGCGGCGCCATCGGCGTCGCGATCCTCGTCGTCATTCTGGGGACCCCGCGCAGCGCGCTCGACGCCCTCAACAACTTCCATCACCTCTGGTACTTCAGTGCCGCCATGGCGGCCACCGCCGGTGTCGCCTGCCTCTTCCTGGCCCGGGGTCGCCAGCGGATCGACGATAAGGTCGCGGCCATTGGCGTCGTGGATACGCCCGTCAACTAAGAGAGGATCGCGTGACCGACCTAGAACAGACCTTCGACGCTGACCGGTTCGGCACCCCGCGTGCCAAGACAGTCTCGTGGTACGACCCGATGCCCACGGCGGCCCAGGGGCGGACCCTGAGCGGTCGTGAGCTCCTCGAGGCAATACGCGACGAGCGCATTCCCGCGCCGCCCATCGCCAAGTTGATGGGCCTTTCCATCGAAGAGATCGGCGAAGGCCGCGTCGTCTTTGCCTGTGTCCCTGACGAGTCGCTCTATAACCCCATCGGCGCGGTGCACGGCGGACTGGTCTGCACCTTGGCCGACACCGTGATCGGTTGTGCGGTGCACACACTCTTGGAGCCGGGCGTTGGCTACACGTCGATCGACCTAAGCGTCAGTTACCTGCGCCCAGTGCACGCCGACGGCACGGCGCTTCGCGCCTCGGGTCTGGTCACCAAGCCGGGTCGACGGGTGGCCTTCGCCAACGCCGAGATCGTCGACGGCGCCGGCAAGGTCGTGGCGACCGCGTCGGGCAGCGTGCTCATCATCAACGCAATCCGGAGCTAAGTGTTCGCCCACACGACAGTTCACTAACCTCGAGGCAGTTCCGTCGCGTTAAGTGAGAGGTGCCATGTCCGAGACCGTACTCGTTACCGGCGCGACCGGCTTCATTGCCCAGCACTGCATCTTGCAGCTCTTAGAGGCCGGTTACCAAGTGCGCGGCACCGCTCGCGCGCCGGGACGCGGCGAGGAAATCGCCACCGTGCTCTCCGCGCATTTGTCGGACGTCGCGCGGGCGCGACTGCCCCAGGATTTCGCCGTGGTCGCCGCGGACCTCACGTCCGACGCGGGCTGGGACGACGCGGTGAACGGCTGTCGCTTCGTGCTACACGTCGCGAGCCCCTTCCCGCCCGACAGTCCCAAGAACGAGGACGAGCTCATCATCCCCGCGCGCGACGGCGCGCTGCGGGTCCTGCGCGCGGCGAGTAGCGCCAACGTGCAACGCGTCGTCATGACCTCGTCGGTCGCGGCCATCTTTTACGGACGCGATCGTGATCACGTCTTCACCGAGGCGGACTGGTCAAACGTGCAGAGCCGCCACATCGGCGCCTACGAAAAATCCAAGACACTGGCCGAACGGGCGGCCTGGAACTATATGGACTCACTCGGCAATACGTCAGCCATGGACCTCGTAGTGATCAACCCCGGTCTCGTGCTCGGACCATTGCTCGCCAAGGAGTGGAGCCTCTCGGGCGAAGCCATCAAGAAGATCATGGAGCGAGCGGTCCCGGCCATACCCGACATCCGGGTGGCGCCAGTCGACGTGCGCGATGTGGCGACGGCCCACGTGCTGGCGATGACCGTCGCCGAAGCCTCGGGCCAGCGCTTTATCTGCGCCATCGAGAGTCACGCCTTTCGAGACATTGCCCTGATCCTCGCCGAGCATTTGGGTAGCCAGGGTTTCAAGATCCCCACCGGCAGATTGCCCAACTTCGTGCTACCCATCGTCGCACTCTGGGACAAACAGGTACGCCTCATCCTCTCCGAGGTGGGCCAAGACTTGGCGATCGACTCCACCAAAATCAAAACAGTGTTGGGGCTCAAACCACGTGGCCTCAGGGAGATGACCGAGGCGATGGCCGACTCCATGATTCGCTACGGCGTGGTGAGCGCAAAAGCCTAAGCGGCGCGACTCAAAGTTCCGGTACGGCGAACATCGGCGCGATGCTCGCGGCCGCCCCATCGTCGAAGAGCACCAGCTGCGCTGGCTCGACCGACTTGTCCGCGCGCGTGGCGCGCACGGTCATCACGACGACAACCGCCGCCGTCAACAGCGCGGCCACGCCGAGGGCCGGGATCGGTAGGCCCACGTACTTGAGCCCGCTCAAGAGCACGACGCCGGCGATGAAGGGCCGGATCACTTGGAACGTGCCCTTCGACGAGATCAGCGAACCGACGATGACGGCGGGCACACTGCCAATGATGATGGAGATGGTGAGGGCGAATTCCACGTGGCCGAACAGCAGGGTCCCCGCCGTGGCGGCCATGGTCAGCGGTATTGATTGGGCCAAGTCGGTACCCACGAGTTGGTGGTTCTTCAAGTTGGGGTAGATCATGAGCAGCAGCACGAGAATCATCGACCCCGCGCCGACCGAGGTGAGTCCGACCATGAATCCGCCCACGACGCCGATGGCGATCGTCGGGTACTTGCGCAGAGTGAGCGGCCGGTCGGTGAGCTGACGTCGCCCGGGGAGGAACGATCGAACAATCATGGCGGTCGCCCCGAAGATGAGCGCCGTACCCAGCAGGATCTCGAGATTGCGCTCGGCCGTCGCACTGTCGCCCATGAGGTGCATGACGTACGTACCGAGGAAGGCCGACGGCACCGATCCGATGCAGAGCAGTTTCACGATTCCCGTCTGGACCGTCTTGCGCTTCCAATGGATTGCGACGCCGAAGGGCTTCATGAAGAGCGCGGCAATGAGGTCCGAGGAGATGGCGGCCGAGGGAGCGATGCCAAAGACCAACACCAGCATCGGGGTCATGAGCGCGCCGCCGCCCAATCCGGTCATGCCCACCAAGAAGCCCACGACGGCGCTTCCCAACACCAGGTAGATATCGATGTGCATGGACGCCCTTCTTGCCAGAGCAAGGTTTTCTATAGAAATAGTAGTTTATCATGATTCAAATCCGCATTGCAGCTCAACATCGAGTTCTGCACGTCGGCCGCGCACCAAACGGTGCGGGAAATCGGACAAAATCCTTGGGATTTAAAGAATCGCGCGTTTCGCGGGCACCGAAAAACGACTGAACCGTCCAGCGAAAGAACCTACTGAGCCGATAGAGGCAATGGAGCCGATGGAGGCAAACGAGCCGATGGAGGCGATTGAACAGGAACTGCCGATTGAACCGATAGAGAAGGAGCTACCGATCGAACCGATTGAACAAAATGAACCAACGGAGCCAATTGAGCGGGCGCTGCCAACGGATCCCCTTGAACGCCACGAACTCGAGCTGGGAGGGTTCGCATCCCCATCACCATCAACACCCGGACCGTGATCCAGCGAGTCGACCTTGGCGGTCACCGATTCTGAAGAGCGTCGCTTCTTCATCGTCACCGCGACCAGTCCCAGCACCAGGGCGAACAGTAGTGGCCCACCCAGAGTGAAGATCATCGACCGATTCTTCATGGCTGCCAGCCTACGAGTCGGCGACGCGCCTCGCGATAAACGTTGACGCCGGGGAGCGGAAATACCCACATTCGCGATCGTCTACTGCGGGTGGTGCACGGGCGCCAGTGCCTGGGCGCCGACGCCGATGCTGATCACTGGATCCATCGAGGGCTTGAGCCAGCGCATCACGGCGTTCAGTTGATTGGCGGCGATGGACACGCAACCCTGCGTGGGCAAACCGTCGCTTACGTGGAGAAAAAATCCTGATCCGACGCCCTTGACCACTGGGTTCGTGTTGTAGTTGATGACGACGGCGTGCGCGTAGACGTAGCCCGAGTAGTAGAGATTCTCCGAATTCCCTCCCGGCGAGTACCGACTGATCACGAGGCGGTTGTAGCGCGTGGAGTTGGGATCCTCGTCCCACCAATCGTTGGGGCCCGCTCGAAAGTACGGCAACGCGGTGCCGTTGTTGGGCTCGTTGCCGAAGGCCTGGGTCAGCGTGAACACTCCGTCGGGAGTACGACGTCGACCCTCCCTCGTCGCACCGACCCCGCGCACGCCGACGAAGGCAATGAAGGGTCCGCTGACCTGCTTGTACTGGCCATCGTTCTCAAGTTGCCACGTGCGAAGCACGGCCACCTGCGATCGTGACGTCGCCGCCTGCACCGTCACGACCTGACCCGGCAACTGCGTCGCGGACGCCGCGGTCAGCGTGAACCCCAACCCGGGGCCCCCCAACGCACTCGTGACGAGAATGAGTTTTAGTTTCCCGGAAATAGCGAACTTCCCTTCGCGACACGCGACGCGATTTGAATGCGGTTGTTGTAGGCATCCTAAGTCCCACTCGTCGAATCCGGGATTGGCCCAGGTGGCGGCTTCCCGCTTTGCGAACCATTTCGGGGTACGAAGCGGAATCGATCAAATGCACTCGAAGACGTCGTCCGGGCAATAGGTTTAATCAATGGAACCAACGTACGTGACGGGCAAGCCTCGACGCTGGTTACGACTAGACGGCGCCGTACTTTTCATCGCCTCAATACTGCTGTTTCGTCTGACCCATCAGGCGTGGTGGATCTATCCCGTGCTCTTGTTCGTTCCCGACGTGTTCATGCTCGGCTACCTGCGCGACACCAAGGTCGGCGCCTTCTTCTACAACGCGGGTCACACCTACCTACTGCCGGCGTTGACCATCCTTTACGGTTGGCACTACGGCCACGCCCTGGTATTGGCCATCGGCATCATCTGGCTGGGCCACGTTGGTTTCGACCGTTTCGCCGGCTACGGGTTGAAGTACGACACGAGCTTTAAGAACACCCATCTCGGCAACCTTTTCAAATCGAAACTGCGTCAAAAGAGCTGACCCGACGGGCACCGGTTCACGGGGCCACTTCTGACGCGGACCCCAAAAGCAATCCTGGTTACTCGCTCGCAACCTTGACGAGTTCGCACACGATCTCGAGATGTCCGAGGTGATTGGCGTACTCCTGCAGAAGGTGAAGGAGGATCCGCTCGAGCGTCGGCGGTGCAGCCCCGTCCCAGCGAGGTCCCGGTTGGCCAATCGCCGCCAGGTCGTTGGACTCGATGATCGATCGACTGCGCGCGCCCTGGTCCTGCAGCGCGGCGACAAGTTCACGCAACGTTTCCGTCTCCTCAACGAACCAATGGTCCCCTTTCCCGTCACCCCAGGGCTCGGCGACGTCAATTCCCTCGAATCCCCATTCCAGCCATCGCAGCTCCACGTAGCGCAAATGCTTGAGCAACTGCAGCGGCGTCCAACCCGACGCGAGCCGGCTACGAGTCAGTTCAACCTCGGGTAGCTCCTCTACGCCCTCTACTATGCGCGCGCGGAAATAATCAAGGTACCGCTCGAAGACCTCGGACTGAGTTTCAATGAAGTCCGAAGGTTCCGGGAATGGTTGACTCATGGTTCGCGCAAGGCAATTGGGCGCCGCACGAGAGGCGATACGTCCGCTTGAACCTGACAGAGGCGATGTTCGAGAGGGCGCATTCGCGACTCTCTACACAGACCACGGCCCGACGCCGCCCACACGCTCGGGCGTGATGTGGATCACGTGACCGGGCGGCGGATTGGGCATCGGCGGAAACTTCACACCGGGTCCGAGGTAGAGCTCGGCTAGCCGTTGCAGCAGTTCTGGCGCACCGCCCTCCACTAGGCGAGCGTGGCCGTACACAATCAGGTAGTTCGCCATGCCGATCGGATTGGCACCGTCGGCTTCGATGGTGAGCGCCACCCGCGGATCGCGCGCGATGTTGGCGACCTTGCGCCCGCCCATGAGGTGGCCCATGACGATGTCGTCTCCCTCTAGGCCAACCCAGACCAGACTCACCTGGGGGCTGCCATCCGGGTTGATCGTCGTGATGTGGGCCAGGCGCCCCGCCGTGAGGGCCCGTCTGGCGTCTTTGCTGAGCACGAACATGCTCGAAAGTATAAGCATCTCGAGTTCCAGAAAGCCGAACGTGACTAGGTGCTACTACATTCACGGTGTGGCCACCAACGCGAAATTCATCGCAACGATCCTGGACAAGATGTTCCCGATGGAGGTCTCCGCGAAACCAATGTTTGGCGAATACGGACTCTATTTTGAGGGCAAGAATTTCGCTTTGGTCTGCGACGACACACTCTTCATCAAGGTCACCGCGCGGGGCGGCGAAATCGCCGGAAGAGTCACCCGTGCTTCGCCTTACCCGGGCGCAAAACCAGGGTTCAAGATCTCACCATCCAAATTGAACGACCACGACTGGCTCATGGAGTTAGTGGAAGAAACGTCGCGCGCGCTGCCCTTGCCGAAGCCGCGAAAGAAGCGGATCACCTAGTGCTTCACGCCGAAGCAACGTAGTAGTCGCTAAACGTAAGGATTAACACCAAATGTCTGAATCTGCGCCGTCGTTTGTAGAGTCGTCCCCATTTTGCATTCATCGTAACGGGCTAGGCCACTGCGCGAGAAAACTCGGTCCCGCTCGTGGACAATGTTTTACACTCGCGAGATGAGAAAAATTGTCCTGTTGATGCACGTCTCACTCGATGGTTTCGTGGCGGGACCATCGGGAGCCATGGATTGGATACGAATCGACGACGAACTATGGGACTACGTAACAACCATCACGGACGGCGCCGACACCGCTCTTTACGGAGCGAGGACGTATCAGATGATGGAGAGTTACTGGCCCACCGCTGGCCAGCAGCCCAACGCCACGAAGCACGACATCGACCACGCCCGATGGGCCAACACTTCACAGAAGCTGGTCTTCTCCAAGACGCTGCGAACGACGAACTGGGACAAGACCAAAATCGTGGGGGAGAACTGGGTCGACGAGATAACCCGACTCAAGGAGCAGCCCGGCAAAAACATGTTGATGCTCGGAAGCCCGTCGCTCGCTCAGAGTTTTATGGACTTAGGTTTGATCGACGA
>PLXU01000054.1 GCA_003151555.1 Acidimicrobiaceae bacterium
CGTGGTCAAGCTCGGTGGCCACGCGCTCGACTCGCTGCGTCCGCGCTCGCCACTGCTCGTGGACCTGGCGCACGACATTGATCAGTTGCGCGCTGAGGGCGTTGACGTTGCCCTGGTGCACGGCGGTGGGCCCCAGATCGCGACGCTGCTGGACGCGGTGGGGCTGGAAAGCCATTTTCATGAGGGACTTCGAATCACCGACGCCGCCACCATGGGCCTCACCGCGATGGCGCTGGGCCAAGTGAATCTGGCGATCACGGCCGCCCTTAATCAATTGGGTGTTCGCTGCGTGGGCCTCACGGGTGCCGACGCGACGCTACTGTGTGCGTCTTCGTTGGGCGAGCCGTGGGGCCGGGTTGGCGCCGCACCCAAGGTTCGCATCGAGATCATCAACACGCTTTGGTCGGCGGCAATAACGCCGGTGCTCAGTCCCGTCGCCGTCGATGAGTGGGGTGAGTTGGTCAATTGCAACGCCGACACCGCCGCCGGCGCGCTGGCCGGCGCCCTCGAGGCGGACGTCCTGGTGCTGCTCAGCGACGTCGATCAGCTTCGCGCGGTGGCCAACGACGAGGCGACGTCACTCGAGTCGGTCACGCGGGCCCAGGTCGAGTCGATGCTGACCTCGGGTGACGCGCGCGACGGCATGCGTCCCAAGATGCTCGCCGCGCTCGACGCGCTCAGCTGCGGGGCCAAACGCGTCCTGATCGCCAATGGCACCCGGGCGCACGCCCTGGCTGGGGCGCTGGCGGGCGACGTACCAAGCACGCAGGTGGTCGCGTGACCCGACACTTCATAGCGATTGAACAATTGGGCGAGGTCGACCTGGCCACCATCTACGACCGGGCGGTGTCGCCGTTCGATGACGAAACGCTCAAAGGCCAGGGCGTGGCGCTGGTCTTCGAGCGTCCGAGCCTGCGCACCCGCGCGTCCAGTTCGAGCGCCGTGCACGAGTTGGGCGGGTACACCACCTTCTTCAGCGACGAGGAGATTGGCCTGGACAGTCGCGAGAGTGCCGAGGACGTAGGCCGCACGCTGGGCGAAATGTACGCCATCGCGGCGCTGCGCGTGCGCCACCACACGGTCTTTGATCGCATGCGCCACGCCACGAGCGAGCGCATGTCGCTGATCAACTTGCTCAGCGACGAGGCGCACCCGACCCAGGCGGTCGCCGACGTACTGACGCTGGCCGAGCACTTCGGCGGCGGTGACGTACGTCAGCTGGCCGGGCTCGAGGTGGCCTACGTCGGTGACGCGACGAACGTAACTCGGTCGCTGGCCGTGGCGCTATTGCGACTCGGCGTCAACGTCAACGTCGGCGCGCCCGCGCAGTACCAGTTGACACCGGGCGGAGCGGAAGACCCCGCCGACGTCATCGGCGGGGGAGTGCTGCGCTTGACTGATTCGCCACACGACGCCGTCAAGAACGTCGACGTCATCTACACCGACGCCTGGGTCTCGATGGGCAAGGAAGACGAGACTTCCCTTCGCCGCGGCCAGCTGGCCGGCTTTCGCGTCGACCGCGCACTCATGAACGAAGCCCGCAAGGAGGCCGTACTGCTGCACTGCCTGCCGGCGCACCGCGGGGACGAAATTGCCGACGAGGTACTCGACGGGCCGAACTCACTGGTCTGGCGTCAAGTGTTTCACCGGCGCTCGGCGATGATCGGCGTGCTTCGATGGATTAAAGAGGAGAACGAATGACCAAGACCCAACGACAACATCGCATCAGCGAACTGCTGGAACGCGAAGTGGTCTCCACCGCGGCCCAACTGGTCACGCGCTTGCAGTCCGAAGACATTTCCGCCACGCAAGCCACCGTGACGCGCGACTTGCAGGAACTCGGCACCATCAAGGTTCGTGACGAGCACGGCTCGCGCCGCATCGTCATCGCGATGGCGCCCAAGATGACGGCGGCGCCGCTGGACCACCTGCGCCGAATGATGGGCGAGTGGGTGGTCTCGGTTGACTGTTCGGCCAACCTGGTGGTGCTACGTACGCCGCCGGGCTGTGCGCACGTGGTGGCCTCCGCGCTTGACCGCAGCGTGCTCGACGGCGTGCTGGGCAGCGTGGCCGGCGACGACACCATCCTGGTGATCGCCAGTGAGGCGCGCGGCGGGGACTCGGTGGCCGCGGAATTTCGAGCCCTAGCGGGATTCTCCGAGGCGCTGGTCACCGTGAAGAAGGCGAAGTAGCCATGGCTAAGCGAGTGGTGCTGGCTTACAGCGGCGGCCTGGACACGTCGGTCGCCGTGCGCTGGATGATCGAGGAGTGGGGGGTCGAAGTCGTCTGCGTGCTCGTCGACGTCGGCCAGGACCGTGATCACTCGGAGAGCTTTGAGGACATCAAGGCGCGCGCGATGGCGGCCGGCGCGCTCGACTGCGTTGTCGTGGACGCGCGCGACGAGATGGCCGAGGAGTTCTGCGCCAAGGCCATTATCGCCAACGCCAGGTACGAGGGTAAGTACCCGCTGGTCTCGGCCCTCTCGCGACCGGTGATCGTACGTCACCTGGTGGACCAGGCGCGCAAGTTCCAGGCGCACGCGGTGGCGCACGGTTGCACCGGCAAGGGCAACGACCAGGTGCGNNACTCGATCGACGAGAATCTCTGGGGCCGGGCCATTGAATGCGGCGCCATGGAGGACCCCTGGGCGGCCCCACCGGAGGAGCCGATGACGTTGACGCGTGTGCGCACGGATGAGCGAGTCGAGTTGACGCTCTCGTTCAACGCTGGCCTGCCGGTCGCCATTGACGGCGTGTCGATGTCGCTGGCCGAGCTCATTAAGAAATTGAACGACCGGGCCGGGTCGACTGGATTCGGGCGACTCGACATGGTCGAAAACCGTCGCGTGGGCATCAAGAGTCGTGAGGTCTACGAATGTCCCGCCGCCCTGGCCATCATTGCCGCGCACTCGGACCTCGAGGACCTGGTGCTCGAGCGCGACGTGCACCACGAGAAGGCCCGGTTGGAGATTCGTTGGGCTGAATTGGTCTACGACGGCATGTGGTTCTCGCCGCTCAAGGAGGCGCTGGACTCGTTCTTAGAAGAGACCCAACGCCACATTTCGGGCGACGTACGAATGACCTTTGCGCCGCCGGGCTTCATGCGCATCGTAGGCCGTCGCAGTCCCTACGCGCTCTACGACTACGGCCTGGCGACCTACGACGCCGGAGATAAGTTTCACCACGCCGACTCCGAGGGCTTCGTCAAGATCTACGGACTCGCCATCAAGACGTGGGCCGCTCGCCAGGGGGCCAAGAACGCAACGCCGCCCCAGCCATGACGCTCTGGAACGGACGGTTCTCGTCGCCCATGGCGAAGTCGCTCTGGGACCTCTCGGAGAGTTACTCCTTCGATCACGTCCTCTACGCCCACGACATCGCCGGCTCCCGGGCCCACGTGCGGGGTCTGGCGCACGCCGGGCTGCTCAGTGGTGACGAGTGCGCTGCGTTGCTCACGACACTCGACGCAATTCTGCGAGAATTTGAGGACGGAACGTTCACTCGCGATGAGAGCGATGAAGACATCCACACGGCGATTGAGCGGCGCGCGACCGAGCTGGCCGGCGCCACCGGCGCCAAACTGCATACGGCGCGTAGCCGCAATGATCAGGTCGCGACCACCCTGCGACTGTTTACCCGCGACGCCGTCACTTCGGTCGCCCGCGACATCCTCACGTTGCTGGACGCGCTCGACGAAGTCGGTGCCACCGACCCCGGCGCGTACTTGCCCGGCTACACCCACCTCCAGCGCGCCCAGCCCGTGTTGCTCACTCACCACCTGGGCGCGCACGCCTGGTCGCTGCTGCGTGACGTGGAGCGACTGATCGACGCGCGCGAGCGCATGAACGTATCGCCGTTGGGCGCCGGTGCCCTCGCGGGCACGTCGTTGCCTATCCAGCCGGCCTTCACCGCCGAACTGTTGGGTTTTCGCGAACCCTTCGCCAACTCCCTGGACGCCGTGAGCGATCGTGACTTCGTCGCCGAGACGCTCTTCGCGTTGTCCATGGTGGGCATCCATCTTTCGCGCATGGGCGAAGAGTTGGTGCTGTGGACGAGTGAGGAATTTGGCTTCGCCACCCTGGGTGACGACTTCACGACGGGGTCATCGATGCTGCCGCAAAAAAAGAACAGCGACGTCGCCGAGTTGGCCCGGGCCAAGAGCGGTCGCTTGGTCGGGAACCTGACGGGATTGCTGGTGATCTTGAAGGGACTGCCGCTTTCGTACAACCGAGACTTGCAAGAGGATAAGGAGCCTCTGTTTGACTCTCTGCGCCACGTCACCTTGATGATCAACGCGCTGGCCGGCGCCTACCGTTCGATGACGTTTCACGCCGAGACGGCCCGTCGCGCGGCCGACGACCCCAACCTGGTGGCCATTGACATTGCCGAACGACTGGTCCAGGAGGGGGTCCCCTTTCGCCAGGCCCACGAACAGGTCGGCCAGCTGGTGGGTGAGGCCGTTCGTCGGGGCGGTTCGCTCCTCGACGTCGTGGAACAAAGTGAGGAGTTCTCGAGGTTCGCCGACCTCTTTGCCTCGGGCGCGTCGCTCAACGCTCGCACGTCACCGGGAGGATCGGGACCGGCGGCCCAGACCGAGCAGGCCGAGCGCCTGAGCGCCGCGCGCGACCGCGCCGCCGAGCGCCTGGCGTAGCGTTTTGTCGCGTAACGGGTGGGTGCGAAACGAGGCGTACATTGGACCATCATGTCCTCGTCTTTCCACCAACCATCAGGTGTGATCGCGCCTAAACGGGTGGTCGTCGTAGGCGCGGGGATGCTCGGGCTGGCGACCGCGTGGTTCTTGCAGGAGTACGGCGTCGAGGTCACCGTGCTCGAGCGCGCCGACGTGGCGGCCGGATCATCGTGGGGCAGCGCCGGTTGGCTCTCGCCGGGCATGGCGATTCCGCTGCCCGAACCGACCGTATTGCGCTACGCCCTGCGATCCCTCTTTAACCGTGACGCCGCGCTGTCAGTACCGTTGACTCGCGACCCAGCGGTGTGGCGTTTCCTCATGGACTTCGCCCGGCGCTCAACCAACGCCCAGTGGCGACGCGCCATGCAGGGCTACCTCTCAATAAATCGCGACGCCCTCGGAGCCTTCGATGAATTGCGCGACGGCGGCGTCACGGCGACGACGATCAGCGCGCCCATCATGGCCTGCTTTAAAGAAGGGGCGCACGAACTGCGTTACGAACTGGAGCGAATCGAAGCGGCCGGCCAGCACGTTGACGTGCACGAACTCACCGGTGATGAGGCCCGCGCATTGGTGGGCCAGATCGCCGAAGTCGTCCAGGTGGTGGTGCAGATCAACGGTCAGCGCTACCTCNNGTGATGGCCCGAGGTGGCGAGTTGCGAACAGGCTTTCGGGTGCGCACGTTGCGCCGCGGCGCCGGCGCCATCACGCTCGAGGGTGAGGCGGGGTCGCCGAACGGGCGGACGCGGTCGTCGTCGCGACCGGGGCGTGGCTCAACGAATTGGCGAAGCCGCTCGGTATACGCCTGCGCGTCCAGGCCGGGCGGGGCTATTCGTTCAGTGTCGACACCGCGGAGCCGCTGACTAACCCGATCTACTTGCCCGTGGCGCGAGTTGCCTGCACGCCCTACCAGGGAGGGATGAGGGTGGGCGGGACGATGGAGTTTCGTTCACTCGAACACCCAATCGTTCAGTCGCGCGTTGACACGCTGGCGCGGTCCGCGCAACCACTGTTGAGAGGCGTCGACTGCGCCAGCATGCGCGACGTCTGGGTGGGTCCGCGCCCGGTCAGCGCCGACGGAATGCCGCTCGTGGGTGCGTCCGGGGTGCCGGGGATCTTCGTGGCGGGCGGACACGGCATGTGGGGCATAACGCTCGGGCCGATATCGGGAAAGCTCCTCGCCGAACAGATGATCACCGGCACCCAACCGGCGGCCCTGCAGGCGTTTAGTCCTTCGCGTTGAGATGGCCCCAAGTCCATTCGTAGGAGAAGTCTGGGCGCGCGAACGTCGCTAGGAACCCAGTTGTCACAGGCNNCAGCCCGAACAAGGAAACTTAGAGTGACACCAGATGACTGAACGCCTGTTGACCCCGTCAAAAATCACGGCCTGGCTCGAGTGCGCCCACTTTCTCTCTTTGCGCAATCAAGTAGACAGCGGCATCTTGAGCATTGCGCCGACGCCGATGGGATCCCTGGCCGAACTGCTGGTGGAGAAGGGCTCCACGCACGAGCGTGACTGCCTCACCGATCTGGAGAACCAAGGTCGTTCGGTCTACCAAGTGCCGGGACGCAATCCCGATGAAACGTTCACGCAGTGGGTCGCGCGCCTGGGCAATCTCTTGGCGAAGGGCCACGACGTCATCTATCAGATGCCCTTCGTGCACGACGGGATCCGGGGCATCGCGGATTTTCTCGTGCGCGTCGACGTCCCCGAGGGATACGCCAACTATGAACCGATCGACGCCAAGCTGACGCGCGCCGAGGGCAAACCGGGCCACGTCCTGCAACTGTGCTTTTACGCCGAAGCCATCGCCGCGATGACCGGAGCGCCGCCCAAGGACATGCACCTCTGGCTAGGTTCAGGCGAGCGCGAGACGTTGGTCGTCGAGCAGTTCAGCCCCTATTGGCGGCGCCTACGTCGCCAGTTGAAGGTGTTGTTGAACCGGGACCAACTGACCATTGAGACCCAGCCCGAACCGTGCAACCACTGCGAGATCTGTGAATTCTCGGGTCGGTGCGAGAGCGAGTGGCGCGCTCAGGATTCGCTGGTCTACGTCGCCAACATTCGTCCACCGGAGCGCGACGCTATGGAGGCCGCTGGCGTGCGCACGGTGGTGGAGTTGGCGTCGCGACGTTCGCCGGTGGACAACGTGCACGACGACAATCTGCAACGACTCTCGCGCCAAGCGGCGCTGCAAGTGTCGTCGCGAGGGTCCCCGCTGGCGCCGCCCGATTATGCGCTGGTCGAGGAGACCGATGACCCGGTGTACGGCCACGGGTTCGCCTTGATGCCCGCGCCCGACGAGGGTGACGTCTTCTTCGATTTCGAGGGACACCCATTCTGGACGGCTCGCCACGACCTATTCTTTCTCGCCGGTCTGTATCTGCGCTCGAGCGACTCAAACTGGGTCTACGACGCACGCTGGGCTCACGATCTCGATGAGCAGGCGCACATGATCAAGGAACTGGTGGAGTTCTTCGCGCACCGGCGCATGACGTATCCCTCGATGCACGTGTACCACTACAACCACACTGAACGTTCGTCCCTCGAGCGGCTCACGCGCGGCACCGAATCGGAGAACCTCTTTTCCCAACTGGTGGAGTCGGGGCTCTTCGTTGATCTCTACGTGGTCGCGAAGAATTCTCTCCAGGTGGGCACGGAGTCCTACGGACTGAAGCACCTCGAGCGATTGACCGGCTTCGTGCGCTCGGGCGCAATTGAAGGGGGCGCGGGAGCCGTGGTTGAGTACGAGGAGTGGATGAAGACGAAGCGTCCCCAACTGCTCGACAACATTGCCCGCTATAACTGCGAGGACGTGCAGGCAACCATGGCCCTGCGCGACTGGCTGGTGCAACAGCGGCCAGTCGCGCTGGCGTGGCGTGACGCGGTCGATGACGTGCCGGCCTACGAACTCGACACCGATGAACTCGTCGAGGGCCTGAAGCGATTTGGTGATGCGAGTCCCGAGCACCTCCTGGGTGACCTGCTCAATTACTGGCGCCGCGAACGCTCCGCCAACACCTCACCAAAGTTTGCCGAGGCGGCGTCGGACTTCGGGTCGCTCTACGCGGACCGCAACTTCATCGCCAACCTGAGATTCCTGCGATTCGAAGAGACGACCAAGAAGAGCGGTGAAGTTGTCAAACACGCACTCTTCACGTGGCCCGAGCAGGTCGTCGATACGTCCACCTTCACTCGTCAAAAGAACGTCCTCTATACGGGCATCGGCGTGGAACACGGCTACGGCTACCTGTCTGAGCTGGATCACGGGAAGCGTGAGCTCAAAATGACGTGGCGCGAGCGTCACGAGGAGGCCGGGGGACTGCCGCGCGTCGTCGTGTTGGACGATTACGTGTCGCCGCGGGAGAAGCCCGGGGTGTTGTTCCATCTGGCCGAGCAGATCCTGCACCCGCAGGAGAACGACCCCGCGAGCCCGGTCTCGCTGGCGCTGCTGGCCCGCGAGCGGCCCCGCTTCACACCCGGTCAGGGACCGGACGATGGCGTGTTCAGCGACGACCTGGCGGCGACACTTCGCTGGGTGAGTCACCTCGACAACAGCTACGTCGCGCTGCAGGGTCCGCCGGGTACCGGCAAGACCTACAGCGGAGCCCACATCATCTACGAGCTGATTTGCGCCGGCCAAAGGGTGGGTATCACCGCCATGAGTCACGCCGCCATCGACAACCTCTTGCGGGCTACCCTCGAGGTCTTTGAACAAGAACACGACCTGGACGCGGTGCGAATTCTGCGCCAGGGAGCCCGCCCATCCAGCGGCGCCCTGGACGGCGTTCGCTATAACCCGAAGAAGGAGGAGTTCGAGGGCACGGCGTACAACCTCGTGGCGGGCACGACGTGGCTCTGGTCGCGACCCGGACTGCGGGCCTATCCCGTTGACGTGCTGATAGTCGACGAGGCCGGTCAACTGGCCCTGGCCGACGCGATTGCCTCGGCCAACGCGGCGCGCAATTTGATTCTGTTGGGCGATCCCCTCCAACTGGCCCAGGTCTCGCAGGCCGAGCACCCTGACGGCTCGGGGGCGAGCGTGCTCGAGCACGTGCTCGCCGATCACGCCACGATTCCCAACACCCAGGGGGTGTTCATTTCGGAGACTCGACGCATGCACCCCGACGTCTGTGCGTTCATCTCGGACCAGATCTACGAGGGGCGCCTGACGAGCCATGACAGCTGCGCGCAGCAGACAACTGAGTTCGGTACCGGGTTGCGCTGGCTCAGGGCCAATCACGTCGCTCGGTCTACCGAGTCCTTCGAAGAGTCCGATATCGTCATCCAGCAGATTCTTTCCATGCTCGGGACAAACTGGGTCAATCAGGCGGGCGAGTCGGCACCGCTCCTACCGAGCGACTTCATGGTGGTGGCCCCCTATAACGATCAGGTTCGTCTCTTGCGTCGCGAGTTCGATCGCACACCCGGCCTGGCGGCCGTGCAGGTGGGCACGGTGGACAAGTTTCAGGGTCGCGAAGCGCCGGTCGTCTTTTTTACGATGACCACGTCGTCGTCCGAGGACATGCCGCGGGGCCCCGAGTTTCTCTTTTCGAGGAATCGACTCAACGTCGCGGTCAGTCGCGCCCGCTGTCTGGCGTATTTGGTGTGTACCGAGGCGTTGCTGAATTCGCGTGCGCGAACCATCGACGAGATGCGTCTCATCGGGACATTGAGCGCGTTCGTGGAGTACGCCTCGCGTTAGGCGGCCGACCGCTGTTGT
Organism: Acidimicrobiaceae bacterium; assembly: GCA_003151555.1. Taxonomy (GTDB): domain Bacteria; phylum Actinomycetota; class Acidimicrobiia; order Acidimicrobiales; family RAAP-2; genus RAAP-2. The sequence continues at coordinate 9,414 of PLXU01000054.1, forward strand.
CCTGCGGTGGTGGCGCACGACGGCGCATCGGAGACGGCGCCAATGCTCGTCACTTAGTTGGAACCTACGAAGTTGCGCGGGCCTAGCGGCGGGTGCTCGCGTCGACGGCGGCGAATTGATCAAGCCACGAAATGAGGGCGTCAACGGGGATGGGTCTCGTGAAGAGGAAGCCCTGGGCGACGTCACAGTCGGCCGCCGCGAGTTCGTCGAAGACCTCTCGTGTCTCGACGCCTTCGCCCACTACCGTGAAGCCTAGGTTGTGTCCCAGATCAACGATGGAGTGCACGATGGCGGCGTGTCCGTTGTGCTCGAGCATGTCGGTGATGAAACTGCGGTCGATCTTTAGTTCATGGATGGGCAAGGTCGAGAGATAACCGAGCGACGTCTGGCCGGTGCCGAAGTCATCAATGCTCAATCGGACGCCGGCGCGGTCCAGCTCGCTCAGCACCGCGGCCGCGCGGATCGGGTCGGTCATGAGGGCGGTCTCGGTCACTTCGATGAAGAGACGATGAGGCTCGACGTGGGCGGCTTCTAACGCCTCGACGATTTTGGACGCAAACACGTTGCTGCTTAGATTGCGCGCCGAGACGTTGATCGCGACGGTCAGTCGCTGGGAGGCGGGTCCAAAATTCCTTAGATCACGCAGCGCCCGACCCACGACCCACTCGGTCAGTCGATCGATGAGATCGGTCTGCTCGGCGAGCGGGATGAAGCGATCGGGCTGGAGCAGACCGAGCGTCGGGTGCTGCCAACGCACGAGGGCCTCCACGGCGTCGACCCGACTGTCGTTGATCCTCACTTTCGGCTGGTAGTACAGCACGAGTTGATCGGTTTCAATCGCGGTGCGCAGTTCGGAGATGAGCGCGAGATTGGACGCGTCGTAGTGGTTCTGCGACGGGTGGTAACGAACGACCCCGAGGTGGCGCTGCTTGGCCGAGTACATCGCCACGTCGGCGAGTTGCAAGAGCTCGTCGACGTCGGTGCCGTACGTCGGCGCCATCACGTAGCCAATGCTCGCCTCCACCGACAACGGCAGCCCCCCCACGTTGATTTCGCGTTCGATCACGTCGCGCAGTTCGCGCAGCGTCTGATCGGGGTCGGCGACGTCGGAGAGAAGGACGCCGAATTCGTCACCGCCAAGGCGCGCCAGGGCGTTCAGTCCGCTGAGGTGATCGGCCAAGCGGGTGCTCAGAGCAATCAGCAATCGGTCGCCGTTGTGGTGACCCAGGGTGTCATTGATTTCCTTGAATCGGTCGAGGTCGATGATGGCGATCATGGTGGACTCGCCGGCCGGTCCGGCCTGTGCGAGTTCGTCTTCGATCATGTCGTGAAAGAGCACCCGGTTCGGCAGGTCCGTCAGCGCGTCATGCTCGACCATGTAGGCATTGATGCGAACCTGGCGGCGCAGCCGACGCCCGACTGCGTAGGAGATGCCGACCAGCAGAAGGTATAAGAGACCGAGCCCCACGGCCAGATTCTGATAGAGGCTTTCGAGGCCGGCGTTGATGTCCGCGGCGATCGGCGAGTAGGGCAGGTAGATCTCGAGCACGCCCACCTGGTGGCGTGGCGTGCCGGCCAGCAGGGGCATGTAGACCTCGACCGCGGCGGGTCCGATTGGTCCGGAGTCATTGCTGTCGGAATTGATGTGGGTGATGCTGGCGTCAATCGTGCCGTGCGTCGCGTCCAGGACTTTGCCCAAGTCGGCGGCGTCATTCGAACCGTTAAGGCCCGAACCGTCGTCGGAGTAGATCACGTCGCCCGATTGGTCACGCAGGCGAAGTCTCAATATTTCGTGGCTTTTCACCGCGGCCCGCACCAGGCGATTCATGTCCATTTTTTCGACGGGGCTCAAGCCCAGACTGAGCGTGCGACCGTCCAGGCGCGGAGCGACGGCGGTTTCGGCGATCAATACCGCCTCGGAACGGCCCTCGGCCAGTCCCCGCCGAGTGGCTTCGGCCCGGTAGCTGAAGGCGAGCACCAGTCCGAGCAACACCACGCCCACCAACATGATGAGTGAGAAGGTGGCGAAGAGCCGCACCGGCGATTCGCGACGGGGCGCGCTGGGAGCCATCAGGCGCGGCGAACCCTGCCCGGGACGAGGCGTGCGTGGGTCGTGTGAGATTTCATGTACATCGTGCTTTCCGTGATTGTTAAGGCAAATCTTCGTACCGGACGAGCGTTAAATTCGTTGCCATCCAAGCGTAGGTCTCCATTTTCGACATATGGGGCTCCGAGACCATTGTTGAGCGCGAAATGGTCGAGGGTGGGGAGTGCGTAGTGAAACGTCGTTGGGGCGAGTTCGACTCGATGAGCGCTGGTGGCCGCGACGCCGGCGCGGGTGGTCAGATTTCGCCCGCCCGGGTGCTACATTGGTGCTCCCACCTCAGAGACGGCGAACGGAGCATTTGCGCCCCGGCGGACCGCGCTGATAAGGTGGGCATCCCTGTAGTTGGGGTCACCCGACTGCAGATTCGACGGAGAAATCCCGAGATGGTGTACTTCACACCTCCGAGTTCGCTCGTGTGTGTTGTCGCTCCTTGAAAACGGAAGAACGAGAGCCAAAAGCCAGTACGGGCGACGATGGACGGATCTAACCGGACGCGTCGTTCGTCAAAAGAAGTA
>PLXU01000160.1 GCA_003151555.1 Acidimicrobiaceae bacterium
TTGTCGAGGCTCGCGTTGTCGGGCCAGCTGTTCAGCGGGGCGAAGCGCTGGGCGCCGGCGCCACCACCGCCTCTGCCGTCCGAGATGCGGTACGTGCCCGCGCTGTGCCATGCCATTCGGATGAACAACGGCCCGTAATGGCCGTAGTCGGCAGGCCACCAGTCCTGGGAGGTCGTCATCACCCCGAGGACGTCGTTCTTTAGCGCGTCGAGGTTGAGCGTCTTGAACTCTTCTGCGTAGTTGAAGTGCTCGCCCATCGGATTGGGCTGGGCCGAATGATGAGTGAGGACCTTCAAGTTGAGCTGGTTTGGCCACCAATCCTGATTCGTCCTGCCGTGACTAGCTGGACGTGAGCCTTGGCTCTGCCCGTGTGGAACTGGGCACACACCTGCACTGTCGTCAGACACTTGTTTTCCCCCGCCTCTCGCTATTTCATCTCTGATGGTTAGTTGTTTTGGTCGGTTGTTCCTAATCCTTAGTCGCTACGACACCAAAGATGCGCCGCGCCAACGATCCCGCGGGAGTCATGCCCGCGTCAGTTCAGCCCCTAGATTTCCGCCCGTGAGGCTTGCCGAAGACGTGCGCGATGATGTTCGATACGAGATCACTAACAGCCCCGGCACGGTGCTTGTCGGTGAGTTGTGAACCGTCGCGGCGAAGACGAACTGCCCGACCAACCGTCTCCTCGCTGGGCACAGCCGGTATCTAGAGCAATCACACACTTAGAATAAGCTCAGTGCTGGACTGAATCCAGAGCTGTAAAGAAGTCGTTCACTCAGCCGAAATACCGGCGACGACCGACATATTCGCAATCACACTGCAACTGTCATGCGGCCCGTTCATCCAGGTCCCGAAACGGACCCAGCCGCTTGGCTTACGGTTGCTCGCCAAGCATTGGCCACCACTACCAACTTCATCAATGCGGCACCTCGTAGGGTGCGCTCGGATCGGCCGCCATACCCGCTGGCCAGGTCCTCGTGCCGAGGTACGCGTAAGTCGTCGGATCGAAGATGACCGAAGGCCGCCACGAAGGTTTCTGCTACGAGGTTGTCACTGCCTTGCCGCCCGACACGTCTCGCGATGTACCTATAGATCAAAAGGGCGTGCTTGTCGAAGAGCACACCAAAGTGGGCGGGATCGCCCCACGACTTCTCGATCACGACGGCGTCGTCGACAGCCTCGGCACCGTGTAGAGCTAGAAAGCCGCCAAGGACTGGTCCGGTCATGGTCTTGCCCCTGCCGAGTTCACCTTCACAACTGTTATTGCCAAATAGGAGCGTTCGAGTTCACGGACGCTCCTTCACGCGAGCTTCTCGCTCGTCAGTTGAGCACGCATTACGCATGCGGCCTTCACGGACGAACGAGAGGGATGGCCTCGGTTACATCCGCCGAGAAATTTTCGAAAACCTGCTTCCTACCTGAGCAGAGGGAGGGGGATTCGAACCCCCGGGGCTATTAACCCAACGGTTTTCAAGTCACTCGACTGGAGTCCAGCGAGTGTGAACTGCTCCTCTGAACTGGTCTTATTCAGCGCTGGAGTCTGCTGAGTGAGACCGAATCCACCTGCACCGTCAGGTTTTGAGGGATGGATTGAGGGACGAACGCGTGTTGCACCATCAGCGTGGCGAACTGCCGTCGTGCCGGATATGTGACACTCAGCGTGCTTCGAAAGACCTGCTGATGTCTTTCGCCACGCGCGGCCCGGAACCGATCGAAGCAGCACTCACGCCGGGCAAGCTTCTGTCGCGGGCCAGAAAGGTCAGCACCGAATTGGACAGGGTCAGCGATGTGCCGGTCTGGATCTAGTACGCCGAGGTGACGGTGAAGAGCCACATGAGCCATCTGTTTGCGATGATCGGCGTCCGAAGCCATGCCGAGGCGGTGCGCTACGCCTACCATCGAGGCCTGGACAACCGCTAAAGCTGGAGACTTCGCCGTGGACAGGGAAGAACGCCGGGAGTTCGTGCGCACTCACCGCACGTGCATCTTCGGATACAACCGCAAGAACGACGGCCCGGCGATGACGGTCGTGTACTACGTGATGGACGGCGACGACCTGCTCGTCACGACCATGGCTGCCCGCCAGAAGGCGCTGGCCGTGAAGCGCAGCCCGAAGGTCAGCATCTGCATCCTCGATGAGAAGTGGCCCCTCACTTACCTCCAGGTGTATGGCGACGCCAAGCTTGAGGAGGACTTCGGCCTGGCCGTCGACGTCATGTCGCGGGTCATCGACCTGATGGCCGGCGAGAAGATGCCGGAGTCGAAGCGCCCCGAGATCGAGCAGATGTGCCGGGACGAGGGGCGGGTCGCGATCCGCATCACGCCCTACGCCACCTTCGCGACTCCACCTCGGCACGTGTATAACGCCGAGGACATCGACACGCTCACCCATTTCACCAGTAGCAGCCTGCCCTGGTGAGATTCGGCTCTTCGGGCACACCGGCATCGAAGGTTCATCGCCGGTCGACGCGAGATTCCGCCATTCTTGACGAGACAGTCCGCGCGAGAAATAGTCAAAAGTTGTGGATGATCCCGACCCGCTGATTACGCGGCGACCTCCTCTTCTTGCACCGAGCTCTCGACCAACACCCCCTTTTTGAACTTCGCGCCGGCGCGCACGAGCGCGACCAGCTTCGGGCCGTTGATCGCCCGCCAGCGGTCCTCGGCGGACTCGAGGAGCTTGAACGCCATCGCCAGGCCGGCCGCTCGCGATCCCGGTCCCTTGGTCACCTTGGTCCGCAGTCGCACCGTCGCGAAGGTCGACTCGATGGCGTTCGTCGTCTTCAAATGCACCCAGTGCTCGGCGGGGAAGTCGAAGAAGCAAAGCAGCTGATCCAAGTCGTCGCGGATCTTGTCGGCGGCCTTCGGCCACTTGGCACGGAACTCGTTGTCGAAGGCCTTGGCGGCGTCGCGGGCGTGATCGCGGTCCTCGGCGTCGCGGATCTCGGCGAGCATCTTTCTCGCCAGCGGCTGGATCGACTTCGGCAGCGCGTCGAGAACGTTCGCCATCTTGTGCACCCAGCAGCGTTGTTCTTTGGTCTCGGGGAAGACGTCCCGAAGTGCCGCCCAGAACCCGAGCGCCCCGTCGCCGACGCCGAGCACGGGTGCGCGCATGCCGCGGTGGCGAAGATCGCGGAGCAGTGCCGCCCAGGAGTCCTTGGACTCCCGATAGCCGTCTTGGACTGCGACGAGCTCTTTCGTGCCGTCTGGGCGAACACCGAGGATAACGAGACAGCAGAGCCGCTCCTCTTCGAGGCGCACGTTGAAGTGGACCCCGTCGGCAAAGACATAGACGTAGTCCCGATCGGCGAGATCTCGGGACATGAACGCGCGGTGGTCGTCTTGCCACGCGCCTGTGAGCCGCGTGATCACCGAGGCCGACAATCCAGCTGCTGAGCCGAAGAAGCCTTCGAGCGCCGGGACGAAGTCCCCGGTCGAGAGCCCGTGCAGATACAGCAACGGCAGCACCTCGGTGACCTTCGGGGACTTGCGGCACCACGGCGGGACGAGCGAGCTCGTGAACCTCGCCTTCTTCCCCGTCGAAGCGTCGACCCGGCGGTCGTCGACGCGCGGCTGACGGATCTCGACCGCACCCGCGACGGTCGTGATCGAGCGCGACCGGGCATGGCCGTTTCGCGTCACCAGTCGATGACCATCGTCACCGCGTTCACCGACGAGGTCGGTGACGTACGCGTCGACCTCGGCTTCGAGTGCCGCGGCGAGCATCTTTTGTGCTCCCTCGCGACAGATTTCGTCCAGCATCAATCGGCCGTCCGCGACGGCCCCTTCGTCGTTCACTACGCTCAGCATTGACGTTCCTTCCTCACCAGCGCTCTAACGCCGGTGTCCCGTTTGTTCTCAACGAGGAAGGTACGTCGCGTCTCCTAACGGGTGGGTGATCCACAACTTCAGGTCATATCTCAGTCCGCCCGGATCGGTCAGCCACGGTGTCAGCATGCCGCTGAATCAGCGAGAACGGTGTCCTCCTCGGACGGAAAGCGCGCGAAGGGGCGCCTTGCTCCACCCCGAGGCGCCGGATGGTGTCGCTCAGCCGGCGGTAGGGGACGCGAATGGAGAGCGCACGTCATCGCCTTCTTGACCCTGGCAAAATCACGATGTGCGTATTCGCCGCGCCGTGATGTTCATGGCCTTCGCCGTTGTCGCATCGGCGATTGGATATGCGACGACGTCGTTGGTCAGCCCCGGGCGAACGACCGTTCAAGCAGACCGGGTCGACACTCGATTTCCACTGACTGGGTCGAAGAACCTGAGTCTGTTTGTGATCGATTCGGGAACGGGCAACGGATCGGTACAGCTCGTACAACAGGTTGGAACGTCGGACTTTACCGTTGGGGCGCCACTCGTAACGTTTGAGTGGAACTCAGGAACGCACCCCCTCGTGACGAACGGTCCTGGCGTTCTCTGGTTGTACGAGCTTGGCGTGTCCGGTCCACCGCCTGGTCCGGAACCGACCGTATGGCGAATCTCCGACTCCTCGGGAGCTGTGCTGCAAAAAGCAACCGTTCCTCCACTCGCCCGTCCATTGCTTGCCGCCGACGCGAGCGGCCTCTATCTCGCTGGGGCGGGTTCATTCGGTGGTTTCGGACACGGGCTCATCTTCCATGTTGGGATCGGCGCAAGTTCTGCAGCGACGGTTCTGGGTACTGGGTCGACGCCCGCATCGATGGAGTTCGTCACAGCTCTCGGGGCTGGTAACGGAAAGGTTGCTGCGACCGTTTGCATGCGACCAGCCGGGGCGACTTGCACGAACAGGGTCATCGTGGAGCGCTCATAGCTCGGGATCCCATCGTGCCCTCTCTAGCCCGGCCGAGGCTGCTGCGGGGTAGGCGCCGTTTAATGCGCCTCAACCCGGCGTTCAGGAGGCGACCTGAATCGCTCGCAGCCGTTGCCGATCAGATCGTCAGCTCGTGGGGTCCTAGTAGGGATCGGCGAAACTCCTAAGGCGCAGGTCACCGTCCCCGGTCGAGTTAGCGATTCTAAGGCGGCACCCCAAAATCGCCGGACATCTACCCCTGCTGACACCCGCGGCCGATCATGGGTCGGTTGATAGCGCCCCATCGTCCCACTGAGCCAGTACGCGGGAACAGAAGCCGGGAAGCAGCTTGCGAAGTTCAGCCTTACATCGGTTCGGCAAATCGCCGTTGTCGCAATCAGGTGGTCTCGATCGCGGGGCCACCATCGCCAGGAGTGTCGGCGCTAATGCGGCAGGTGCCTTGTTCGTGAGGTCGTTCACGACCTCCTGGATGTACGAGTCTGTGAGGTGCGCCGGTGACCGCGATGGAAACGGCGCGAGTTCGTTTGCAAGCAGGCCGAACCACTCGTCGCACTTCAGATTGTCAGAGAAATGAGGCGGACTCACGCCTGCCGACCTGAGCATCGCTTCTCGTACATTGCGAGGCTCGGGATCGCGAACGAGCCCGAGAGCGTCCCGCGCCGAAGCTTCTATGAACATTGCTACTTACTGCTCGGCGGCATCTGCATCGTCAGTCGAACGAGACTCGTCGCTCACGAGTGACCCCTTCATCGCGTTGAGAATCAGCATGAACTGAGTCCACTCGTCCTCGGTAAGAGGGAACGGTCCTTCGACCTCGACGTCAGTTCCTGCGCGCACGGGCACCGCGTAGACGCGGGTGCCGCTGGGCGGCGTCATTCGCTTCCTACGCGGTTGGGTGTCCAGGATAGGAGGTATCTCACGTACTTCCTCCTCTTTGTGAACTTCGTCACTTTCTTGTGGCCCGACTTTATCACCCTCTGTTAGCCCAGCGAAGGCAAGCGTCTGGCGGTACTCGCGGATAAATTCCGTTGCTCCGTTGTGGCTGAAGTCTCGCTCTCGTTCCAGCTCCCAACGCAGTGAGTCGTCTGACGGAAGCTTGGAGCCAAACCGCTCCCACAGCTCGCGGTGAATCGCTGGGGCGAGCGCCGCCCGCTTGATCGCTTCCTTGCGATGTGCCTGCTGCGGATGGTCCAGGATCTCAATTGCGAACGGTGTTACCTGAACTTTGCGTGCGTCACCAGATCCTTCGTACTGAATCAAGCCAAAGTTGCGCAGAGCAGCTACGACGAGGTTGGCGTTGCCTGTGGTCGACTTGTAGCCCCACAGTGTAAAGACCGTGGCGAGTGGAGCTGCGTAGTCATGCTCGACTCGCCAGATGTCCGCGGCGCGCGCGATCGCCTGCTCCAGGTTGATCGCCGGATACGACGGGCTCCGCTTTCTTGGCCGACGCTCGGAAGATTGAACTTCAGTCATGTTGTTACCTCCCTATCGCATAGCTTAGTCGCCTATGGCTCCACAGGTCAACCCAATAGAGTTGACTTCTATTGGGCAATAGACTACGGTAGGGATGTAACAGAGAAACCCCCCAGCTGACACCAGGGGGTTTCTCAAGGGGACGAGTGAAATGGCACCAGGGCTCATTATCAGGGGCACCCAAGCGGGTCCGATTCCCGTCGTCTCCACGAAAGATAGTACCAGGTCAGCGGGCCAATTGCCACGCTGACATTGGGCACATAGGTGAGCCGGGCGACGCGCTAACGCCCCCGGCTCTGGACCACGGAGGGCTTAGCTCCATGACCGGTCGAAGTGTACCGCTACCCCATGACACCGGGTCCGTCAAGGACCTGCTGGACTCACCCGAGTTCGCGACGCTGATCGCAGACCTGGACGCGACTCGCTGGACGGGTCGCCCTGGCTACCCCATCCGAGCGATGGTCGGCATGGCCCTGATCAAGTCGATCTACGCGATTCCAGTGTGGACGCGCGTCGTGCGGCTTGTCGCGGAGCACAGTGAGATGCAGCGCATCCTCGGCTGCGCCCCCTCACTTGACGCCTGCTACCGGTTCACCCGCAAGCTGCGCGAGTTCCCCGATGCGCTGGCGA
>PLXU01000017.1 GCA_003151555.1 Acidimicrobiaceae bacterium
GCCGCGTGCAGGCTGACCGCCAGCGTCAGGGCCAGTCCCTCGTTGGCGAGCCGCTCGATCGCCGGCGCCACGCCGACCGTCGAGACCGTGAGATGGCGCGCCGAGAGCCCGCGGTACTCGTGCAGACGACGTAACACGTCAACGGTCACGCGGTAGTTCTCGAGCGGCTCACCCATGCCCATGAAGACCACGTTGGAGAGGCGGCGCGGCGCGGCCTCGCGCGCGGCGAACATCACTTGCTCGAGCACTTCGCCCGCGCTCAGGTGTCGGGTGAATCCGGCCTGTCCCGTGGCGCAAAACGTGCAACCCACCCCGCAGCCGGCCTGGCTGGAGACGCACACGGTGACGCGGTCGTCGTAGGCCATCAATACGGTTTCGATGGTCGCGCCGTCGTGCAGTCGAAAGACCCACTTGCGCGTGAGGCCCTTGTCGCTCTCGACGTCGTTGGCCACCTCCAGGCTGGACGGGAACTGCTCGGCGAGCCGCGAGCGCAGCGCCTTGGGGATGGTAGTGATCTCGCCCAACGCCTGCGCCTGCGTCCAGAGACCCTCCCAGACCTGCTCGACGCGGTAACGGGGCTCGTCGCTGAGCAGCTCGCCCAGTTGCTCCTTGGTGTATTCGTAGGGCGACGCCACGTCGTAACGCTAGGCCACGCGGCCCGGGGACCGCGCCGTCTATTGTCGGCTTGACCTACGCGCCGCCGCGAACGCGCAGCGTGAAGACAGGAGATCGCCATGGAACTACAAGACACTTCGACCATCGTCACCGGCGGCGCCTCGGGCCTCGGCGAGGCGACGGCTCGGGCCCTCTACGCGCGCGGGGTCAAAGTAGTGGTGGCCGACCTCAACGACGAGCGCGGCGAGCAGATCGCCAAGGAGGTGGGCGGCGCCTACGTGCACTGTGACGTCACCAACACCGCGGAGGTGATCTTCGCGATCGAAGCGGCCACGACCATGGCCCCGCTGTGGAGCACAGTCAACTGCGCCGGCATTGGCTGGGCGACGCGCACCGTTGGCAAGGACGGCGAGTACGCCTCGGCCCACGACCTCGACCTCTACCGAAGGGTCATCGAGATCAACCTCATCGGCACCTTCAACGTCTGTCGCCTGGTGGCGACGGCCATGAGCCACAACACACCCGACGTGGACAACCTGCGCGGCGCGATTGTCAACACCGCCTCGGTCGCCGCCGAGGACGGCCAGATCGGACAGGTCGCCTACTCCTCCTCCAAGGGCGGCATCGTGGGCCTGACCCTGCCGCTGGCCCGGGACCTGGCGGCGATTGGCGTGCGCGCCAACTGCATCCTGCCGGGGCTCATCGACACGCCGATCTACGGCACCGGACCCCAGTCCGACGAATTCAAGGCCCGACTTGGTGCGGGCGTGCTCTTCCCCAAGCGTCTCGGTTACGCCGCGGAGTACGCGTCTCTGGCCGTGGAACTGCTGGCCAACAGCTACATGAACGCCGAATCGGTGCGCATCGACGCCGGGATTCGCATGCAGCCCAAATAGCCCCTATCGTCCGACGTCGGCGCGGTTAAAGCGCACCAGCGCGCCGGCACCGGCCACGAGGCCGATCGAGGAGCACACGAATATCGCCCCCCAGTTGGCGGGCACGGCCGGCACCGTTCGCAGGTAGAAGAAGGGCGAACCGGCGAGCAGCCAGTGGGGCCAATGCAACACCGGCCCCAGCAGGGCCACCAGGTACGTCAGCGCGAGCAGCGCCGCCACCACCAGGTAAGCGAAGCGCGCGCTGAGCGTCACCACCAAGATAGTGACGCCGATGACCAGCGGAGTCGGGCTGACGGCGTTCACCATGCCTTCTAGGGGCACCAAGAAATTCATCGAGGTCCCGCTCGCCTCCACACCCAACCAGATTGACAGCCCGCAGACCAACGAGACGGCCAGCGTGCCGAGCGCCGTCGCGGCCGCGGCGCTCGTCATCCAGCGCGTTCGAGCGACGCCGCAGGAGAGGGGAAGGTCGAGGCGCCCCAGAAGGTCGTCGCTCGCCAGCATCACCAGCAGGGTGATGACGAGAAAACTGAGCGCCAGGGTCATCATGAAGCAGACCTCGCCCACGAAGCCCTTGGCGGTGATCATCACACCCAGTCCCAATCGGTCGAGCAGGCGCACGTAGGCGGGATCGGCGCGACTGAAGGCGACCAGGGCGTTGGTCAGGTAACCCACGATGAGCCCGACCGCGCACAGACCGACAGACCAGGCAATCAGGGTGCTGCGCCGCTCACGCCACGAAAAACGCCACGTCGACTGGAGCAGCCACGTATGCGCTCGGGCTCGATCGGACCGGTTCCACTGGGCGCAGCCAATGTCGCGATGCTGCTGAAGCCGCCACGCCAGTACGGCCCCGGGAACGGGGACGGCCACGAAAGCCAGGCACCACCACGCCGAGTGGTGCTGGAAGGATTCAAGGTTCTCCAGCCATCCGAAGGTCGACGTCCAGCGCAACCAGCCCAGCGAGGTAGAGCTATCGGCCAGCATGCGCACGAGGAACATGAGACCCACGGCGCTTAAGGCCACCTGAGAGGCACTGCGACGCGGCGAGATCACCTGGGCGCAGAGCAGTCCCATTGCGATGCCCGTGAGAGCCACGCCGGTGATGCCGCTGGCGAAGAGCAGGCAACTGGTCCAACCCGAGGTATCGAGCAGCAGTCCAAAGAACGTGATCGCCCCGAGCAGGATCGCCCCCTCGGCCATCACCGCGATGGCGGTCAACAGCGCGCGACCGCGACCCCGGGTTCCTACTGCGAGCAAATCCCATGATTCGTCGTCCTCGGCGCCCCTCGTCACCCGCGTCGCCATGAGGGCCGCCCATAGTGCGGCGGCCAACGCCATATACATGCCCATCTTCCAGGACACAAAGGCGCCCGCCGATCCGAGGGAGTTGGCCCGGCCGTAGAGGGCGCTGATGGCCGGATTCTTGAGCAGCGCCACGAACGTCGACATGCCCGCCGCGCCCCCGCTGGAGTAGAACGCCGACTCACCCGCGCGGATCACGATCAGCAGAAGCAGAGAGATGACCGCGGTGCTCACCCGGATTTGGCGCCAGATCAGCGCGTGAATCGAGGTGCGAGATCGGCCCACGACTACGAAGTCGGTGCGTCGTCGTAGTACGACAGGAAGATCTCTTCGAGCGAGGCCTCGCGGGTTCGCAGCGAGGTCACGTGCTGGTCGGCGAGCGCCGCCAGCAGCGGTCCCGGGGGGCCGGTGACCTGCACGCGCACCCCGTCGGTGGTGGGCGTGACGTCGTGCACCCCGGATACCGACCGAAGATCACCGACGGTGCCCACGATCTCGAACTCCAGGGCCACGTGCGAGCGCAGCTCCTCCACGTCGGCGATGGTGACCAGACGGCCGCTTCGAATCATGGCCACCTTGGCGCAGAGGTGCTCCACTTCGGACAGCATGTGCGAGCTGAGCAGGATCGCCTGTCCGCGCTGCTGGGCCTGCACCACGCAGTCACGAAAGACCCGTTCCATCAGCGGGTCGAGTCCCGCGGTCGGTTCGTCCAACAACAGCACCTCCGCCCGGGTAGCGAATGCCGCAATGATGGCGACCTTTTGTCGATTGCCCTTGGAGTACGCCCGTATCCGTTTTTCGGGATCAAGTTCGAACTGCTCGAAGAGTTGATCGCGGTACTCGGCGTCGATCGAGCCGTGCAATGAAGCGAGCAGGGCAATCGCTTCGCGCCCCGTGAGCGGCGGCCACAGGGCGACGTCGCCCGGCACGTAGGCCACGTGTTGGCGCGCGTGGGCAGAACCGGCCGGATGGCCGAGAATGGCCGCCTCCCCCGAGCTCGGACGGAGCAGCCCTAGCAGGAGCCGCAAAGTAGTGGATTTTCCTGCGCCATTGGAGCCCAGAAAACCGACAACCTCACCGGCGTCGACCGTCAGATTTAGGGAATCAACGGCCCGCACCCCGCCAAAAAACTTCGATAACTCGCGGGCCTCAATGGCGTGAACACTCACCGAATGAACCTAACCCACTAGATCCAATTTTCAACACCTCGCGTTATTCCTTCTACGGAGGTCATGCCAATGTCGCGGCAGACCAACCAGTTCGGGGTTCGCAGTTCGAAAGTTGACGAGTTGAACCGAACCTGCAGGGAGTTCATCGTACGAGGCACGCAGTACCGGCGCGGATACGAATGGGCGGCTTGCACGCCGAAGGCCACGCTCGCTCGGCCTCCGTGCGCCTTCAAGATTACGAAACCGCCCCGTCCGGTGCTGGTATCAGCGCGTGCGGGAGGTCCTACTGGCCCGCGCAACCCATCCCTCTTGGCGTGCACCTCGGGTATGCCGTTGAGATAGCAGGCGCGATCTGAATCATTCGTAAACACCAGCGGGTAGTCGCGAACGTCCGCGGGGATGCCCGTCTCTTCGGTGCCCAGTGAGATCGTGGTGCCCTTAGCAGCGCTGCAGACGGAGAGTCCCCTGTATCTGCCCGCGGGCAATGTCGGCAACTGGGTCCACGACGTGGCGTTCAGGGTAAGAAATTGGGCATCCGCTTGAATGCTGACAATGGCGCCGCGAGGGCCGAAGGTCGAGATGATTTCGGGCGCGCCACCGTAAATGTTCGTCGCGACGTTCGCCAACCTCCAGTTCGATCCGCCGTCCATGCTGACTTCCACGCCGCCGGCCGCTCCGCCGAGCGCGGCGAAGAGGATGCCGTGCCCACCGGCGTAAAGGGTGTTCGAGACGTCGCGAATGTTACCCACGTCAAGACCCTCTTCGTTGGCCTGGGCCAGGATTTTCCAGGTCCCGCCTCCGTCGTGCGAACTCCAGAGCTCACTCGTGCCCTGACTCATGCCGGCGTCACCGAAGCACGTGAGTTGCCATTCGCCCCCCACGGTGACCAGTAACTGATTGATCGACAATTGCTTGCACGGATTATCGAGTTGGACCCAACTGGCGCCCGCGTCGGCGGTAGAGAGCAGCGACGATCTCGGCGTATCGCGACCCTCCTGGATCACCACGCTCGCTGGCGACTGGGCCTCGAGCACTTCGCCCGCGCGCCACTGGCCAACACCGATGGCGGGAATCCTGACCGTACGATAGGGCGACGTCGCACCAACTCGGTACTGCGAAAGGTCGCTCGAACATGACTCCGGGCTCTCGGACGCCGCTGCGCTGCACCGGTCGCTTACGACCGACACGGTGTCGGTGGCCAAGGCGTACGAAGGATCGATTCCTGGGGTGAGCACTTTCGACCACGTAGCGCCGCCGTCATCGCTCACCCAAAGCGGGCCATCGTACTGCGACAGATACGCGATCTTGGGAGTGACGAAATCGAGCGACGGCTCATTTCCCCAGCCGTAGATTCCTACGAACGACGGAGTCGGCAGCAATGCGCGGACGGTCCAACTTTTACCCAGGTTGGTCGTCTCCACCAAATAGAACCATCCCCGCCCCTTGTCGATTGGCGCCGCAATCGCGAATCCCAGTGAGACCGACAACATGTCGACCCCACCGATCACGGTCCCGCTTCCGAGCGTGGTGTCAGTGAGCGTTGTACCGGGTTGGACGTGGGGAGCCTGGAGCGTGCTCGTCGTAGCAGCGTCCGTCACGCCACTGACCAGCATCAAAACCGTCGCAATGACTGCCACCAGGGATGTTCTTCGCACTGTCGAAGTTGATCGCTTGGTCACCGGCGTCCAATCAGTTGTTCGATCGTACGCCCAAACTTATCTACCGCACCTCGAGCTTAAATTTCGCGGGCCTCGGCAACGTTGTCGAAGCGGGCAAACTCGCCTCGCCACGTGAGGTGCGCGGTGCGCGTCGGGCCATTGCGATTCTTGCCGACGATGATCTCGGCCTCGGACTTCTTGTCGTTCGCCACCTCGCCGTACTGTTCGGGACGAAAGAGGAAGAGCACTACGTCGGCATCTTGTTCCAG
Source organism: Acidimicrobiaceae bacterium (assembly GCA_003151555.1). Taxonomy (GTDB): domain Bacteria; phylum Actinomycetota; class Acidimicrobiia; order Acidimicrobiales; family RAAP-2; genus RAAP-2. The sequence goes on from PLXU01000017.1 coordinate 5,913, forward strand.
TGACCCGGACTCGCGCAGGTCGGACATAACGGGCCGCTTGTCGGCGCGGTCCTCGAGTTTGCGCGAGAGTTGCGAGAGGGCAATCACCGGGCACTGCAATTCGCGCGCCAGGATCTTGAGCGAGCGACTCATGTCCGAGACTTCCACCTGACGGTTCTCGGCGCGACCACGCGAGCTCATCAGTTGCAAGTAGTCAACGATCACGACCCCCAAGTCGCCCTGTTGCTGCTTGATGCGACGTGCGCGCGAGCGAACGTCCATCACCGTCAGGCTCGGGTTGTCGTCAATGAAGACCTGGGCTGACTGCAGGAAACCGAACGCCTCATGGGCCCGGTTCCAGTCGGCGTCACTCAGGTCACCGGTGCGCAGCTTCGACGAGTCAATGCGAGCCGTCGACGCCAAGATGCGTTCGGCCAATTCTTGGCGACTCATCTCCAACGAGAAGAACAGGGCCGGACGCTTGACGACTGCCCCCACGTGGATCAGGATGCCCAGGGCGAAGGCCGTCTTACCGGTGCCTGGGCGGGCCCCAATGATGGTCATACTGCTGGGCTGGAGGCCTTGCAGGATCAGGTCCAACGACTTGTAACCAGTCTCGAGACCATTGAACTGTCCGCGGGTCTCGCCACGCTCTTCGAGGATGTCGGCCTCACTGAGCAGCAGGCGCTGCAGTGGCGACACGGTGTCGATCTTGCGATTATCGCCGATCTGGTTGATCTTGCGCTCGGCCTCGTCGATGAGTCCGACCACGTCGTCGGTCGCCACGTACGAATCATCGACGATCTCGCCGCCGACGGCAATCAGTCGACGCTGCTGGGCCTTGTCGCGAACGATCTCGGCGTAGTGTTGCGCGTTGGCCGCGGACGGCGTATTCATCTGCAGTGACGAGAGCACCGCGAGCTCGATGGCGACGGCGCCGCGCTCTTGCAACTTCGCTTGCACCGTGACGTAGTCGATTGGTTCGCCCGCGTGCGTGAGCGCCATGATGGCGCCGAAGATCTGTCCGTGCAGCGGACGGTAGAAGTCTTCGTGCTGCACAGTCTCATAGGCAATGCTCACCGCTTCGGAGGAAAGCAGCATTGCGCCGATCAATGACTCTTCCGCTTCGATGGCACTCGGTGGCACACGTCCGGCATTGGGCGCAGTTCTACTGCGGTCGGTTTCCAACTGGGTCATAAGTACTCAACGGTCGCACGTATTGCTTGTGGGTCACAAGAACAACAACGTGGGGATATCTCTGTGGCTAACTCCATCAAAAAACATTCTGTACAACCCCTGTGACATTGTGATGCCGGGGCGACTCGCCCCGGCATCACAACACATAATCCAATCAAATTATTTCGCGACAACCTCGACGTTGATGGTGGCTTCGACTCCATCAAAGAGGGTCGCCGTCACGTTGGCCGTGCCCAGTTCCTTGATGTGCTCCACCATGTGAATCATGTGTCGATCCAACGAGATGTTGGTCGCCGTGCGAAGGGCATTGACGACGTCGGCTTCGGACACTGAGCCGAACAGTCGGCCGTTGGTACCCGCGCGCGCGGCGACGGTGACGGTGGCTTGCTCGATCAACGCGCGTTGCGCTTCGGCCGCCTCACGACTCGCCGTGTCGCGCACGTCGCGGGCCTTGCGCATCGAAGCCGCTTGGATCTCCATCGTGTCGTTGGCCGCCAACGCGGCGCCGGAAGGTAGCAAGAAGTTGCGGGCGTAACCGGACTTCACTTCGACGATGTCGCCCCGGCGACCTACGCCGCGCACGTCACTTCGCAGCAGCACTTTCATTCGCTCACCTGCTTGACCAGCGCGACGTCGCCGACCGCCGCACTCTCTCTGGCGCCGGTACGGGCATCGTCCGCGGCGCCCGGCTCGACGACAACGCCCGCCAGGGTGGCTTCGGCTTCACGGTCCGGACGCGGCCCACGAGGTCCCCGATCGCTGCGCTCACCGCGCTCGCCCCGGTCACCGCGTCCACCGCGACGCTCGGTCACGGTGCGCTGGGTGTAAGGCAACAGCGCCAGCTCGCGGGCGGTCTTGATGGCGTCGGTCACGTCGCGCTGGTGCTGTTGGCAGTTGCCCGAGACCTTGCGACCACGGATCTTGCCGCGGTCCGAGATGTACTTGCGCAACTGGGCTAGGTCCTTGTAGTCAACGGTCACCACCCCGTGCTGACAGAACGAGCAGGGCTTCTTCTTCGTGCGCCGATTGTCGATCTTGGGCGCGCGCTTGGGCGGCTTGGGGTTATTGATACGGGGCATTAGAAGGGCTCCTCATCGAAGGCGTAGGTACTGGGCTCGTTGGCCCTCGGCGCGCTGGCCGCGCGGTCGCCCGAACTGAAGTTGCTGCCCTCGGGTCGGGGCGTCTTGGTGACCACGGCCGTGGCGTAGCGCAACGAAGGGGCAATCTCGTCAGCGTTGATCTCGACGATTGAGCGCTTGTCACCGTTCTCGGTCTCCCAGCTGCGCTGCTCGAGACGCCCGGTCACGATAACCCGGGTGCCCTTCGCCAGCGAGTTGGCCGCGTTCTCCGCCAGGGCGCCGTAGCCCTGGACCTCGAAGAACGAGACACGCTCCTCCCACTCCTGGGTCTGCTTGTTCTGCCAGCGCCGGTTGACCGCGACCGAGAGGCGCACCGCCGCCTGGCCGGAGTTGAGGAACTTGAGTTCGGGGTCACGAGTGACGTTTCCCACGACGGTTATGGAATTATCGGGCATTTCTTCTCCTTAGATCTTTGAGCGTCCGAACCTAACCCTGAGCCGTGACACGGCTGGGCTTGGTCCGCTCGTTGCGACGAAGAATCTTGAAGCGAAGGACCTCATCGGACAGGGTCAGAATTCGGTCCAGCTCGACCACGGTCGTCGGCTCACCATTGAACTCCACCAGCACGTAGTAACCCTCTTTACGCTTGTTGATTTCGTACGCCAAGGGACGCTTGCCCCAACGGTCGATGGTGCCAGGGTTTCCACCACTGGTGCGGATAGTTTCGAGCGCGCGATCAAGCGCAATCTGGATGGTCTGTGCGTCGACTGCGGTGTCGAACACGATCATGGTTTCATAGGGCCTCATGGCCGGTTTCCTTTCCCTCTGGTCCGGCTGGGCCGGGCTCTGCGGAAACAGAGCAGGGTTATGTCGTTACTTCCCCATCTATATGGGAAAGACAACTCTACTCCACCACGCCCGAAGTGGCTAGTTCAGCAGGTCCTCGGGATTGGCGTAGGCCTCGGTGTCGTTGGGAAACGCTCCGCTTCGCACGTCAGCGGCGAAACGGCCGATGGCCTCGGTGATCTCATTGCCCAGCTGGGCGTACTGGCGCACGAACTTGGCCGGCGGATGATTGGTCAGGCCCAGAATGTCGTGAAAGACCAGCACCTGTCCGTCGGTGCCGGGGCCGGCGCCGATGCCGATGGTGGGGATCTCGAGTGCCTCGGTGATCCGTGTGCCCACGATGCTCGGCACCCCTTCGACCACGAGGGCGTAGACGCCCTCGTCCTGGAGCAGGGTGGCGTCCTTGATCAGCCACTCGGCCGCCTCGCGGGTCTTGGCCTGAACCTTGAATCCCCCGAAGGTGAGCACGCTCTGGGGTGTCAGACCCAAGTGGCCCATCACGGGAATCTCGGCGTCGAGCAGGGCTCGCACGACGTCGCGGCGAACCCGCCCGCCCTCAAGCTTGACGCTATGCGCGCCGGAACGAATGAGGGCCGCCGCGTTGCGCACGCTGTCGGCCACCCCCACGTGATAGCTCAGCCACGGCAAATCCGCCACGATATGGGCCCTGGGCTTGGCCGCGGCGACGGCGCGCACGTGATAACACATTTGCTCGATGGTCACGTGCAGGGTGTCCTCGTGGCCCAGCACCACGTTGGCCACCGAGTCGCCCACCAGGATGATGTCCACCCCGGCCGCGTCGACNNCGAGCGACGGGCCCGGCGGCCCCCGGCGCTCCACCGGCGCACGAGGTGGTGAAAGGAGCAGCTCACGCACACTTCAACGGCGTAGCACTGCACCGGCTCTTCGCGACGCTCGAGCTTGAGCAGTTCGGCCCGCGAAGTCGGGCAGGTCCCGCCGGCCGGCAGTCGCGCGCCGAAGACGTAGGTCACCTCGACCAACTGCTCGTCGTGACAGACCGGGCATGTCTCGCCGGTCGAGCGTCCAATGTTCTTGGCGGCCCGCAGCAATTCGGGGTGTGCGTCACAGATGTCCTCGTGACGAAGCAGGCCGGCGGCAACCTTGGCCAATAGTGCGTGGCGAACGAGTCCGAACTCGACCACTGCTCCGTCGGCAGTGCTGGTACGAAAGCTCTTGTTCATTAGGGGTGACACTACCGCTACGGTGAAATTCTCGAAGTAATTCTTAACTTGCGCCATCGATATATCGAAGTGATATGATTATCAACGTGTTGGACATCGCCATTCTCGGACTACTGATGGAACGAAATCACCACGGTTACGAGATTCGCACCCAACTTCGCGATCGCCTCGGTATCTGGGCCAACGTCTCGTTCGGTTCGATATACCCCGCCCTGGCACGCCTCGAGCGCTACGGCTACGTCGAAGCGGTCGGGCCGAACGAATCTCGCATCGGCGCACTCTCGACGGGATCGCTCGCGGGCGAGCGCGCCTCGCTGCGCGCATTGCGCACCACGCAGGGACTCGGACGACGGGGCCGCAAGGCGTACCGCATCACCGAGCGCGGTCGCCAAGAGTTCGTCGGACTATTGAGCGATCCGGCGACCCTGGACGACAGCAAGAACTTCTCACTGCGCATGGCACTGGCCAAGTACCTCACCCCCAACCTTCGCGTCGGCCTGCTTGAGCGGCGCCGGGCCGACCTAGTCGCCCGCCTGGCCGAGGTGCGCGCCGGGGCCCGCAACGAACAACTCGACCCCTACGCGCGCAGCGTCATGGAGCACGCGGCCCAGGGCGTCGAGCTGGACCTCGCGTGGATAGACGATTTTCTGTCCACCGAACGCGGTAATAAAGAAACCTTCGCCCAAAAGACGAAGTAGGAAAGGAGAGCCATGGAAAAGATTCGCGTGGCCATCGCCGGCGTCGGAAACTGCGCCAGTTCACTCATTCAGGGCGTGACGTACTACCGCGACGCGAAAGCCGGTGACGACGTCCCCGGTCTGATGCACGTCGTGCTGGGCGGCTATCACGTCAGCGACCTCGAATTCGTGGCCGCCTTTGACGTCGACGCCTCCAAAGTCGGCAACGACCTGGGCAAGGCCATCGAGGGCGGTCAGAACAACACGATCAAGTTCGCCACCGTGCCCTCGCTCGGGGTCACGGTCCTTCGCGGACCCACGATGGACGGCCTCAACAAGTACTACCGGGCATCGATCGAAGAGTCGCCGTCCGAGCCCATCGACGTGGCCCAGGCGCTACGTGACGCCAAGGCGCAGGTCCTGGTGGCGTACCTGCCGGTTGGTTCAGAGAACGCGCAGCGCTACTACGCCCAGGCGGCCCTCGACGCGGGCGTGGCCTTCGTGAACGCCATCCCGGTGTTCGTTGCCTCCGATCCCGTGTGGGCGAAGAAGTTCGCCGACGCCAAGCTGCCGATCATCGGTGACGACATCAA
>PLXU01000133.1 GCA_003151555.1 Acidimicrobiaceae bacterium
AGCGAGGAGTACCCGGTGCCGAAGTCGTCGATGGCGATTCTCACCCCCAGGTCCTTGATGGCGTTGAGTCGCACCACCGACAGATCGACGTCCAACATCAACGCCGTTTCGGTCACTTCGATGATGAGTGAATTGACGTCCAGTCCACTGAACTGGACGGCGTCGTGGATGTGCTTGACGATGAGATCGCTGTCCAACTGGCGACCCGAGACGTTGACCGATATGTCGAGGGTGTCGCCGCGGTCGTGCCACGTCGCCATTTGCCGGCAGGCCTCCTGAAGCACCCAGGCGCCGACCTCGCGGATCTGTCCCGTCTGTTCGAGGATCGGGATGAACTCGTCGGGCTGGATGACGCCTTCGGTGGGGTGCTTCCAGCGAAGAAGTGCTTCAACGCCCACGATGGAGAGGTCCTCGAGGTTATAGATGGGCTGATAGAGCAGGAAGAACTGATTGCCCACCAACGCTGAACGCAACGCGAACTCGAGGGAAAGGCGCCGACCGATGTTGGTTTGCATCTGTGGGTTAAAGAACATGAACTGGTTCTTGCCCGCGGCCTTGGCCTGGTAGAGGGCCACGTCGGCGTCGCGTAAGAACTCGCTGCCGCTCTCTCGGTCGCCCACCGCGATCCCGATGCTGGTGGTGACCACCAACGGGACTAGGGCTCCGCAAATCTCGAAGGGCTGGCGCATGACGTTGAGCAGTCGCTCCGCCACCAACTCCGGCGCCGCGCGATGCTCGCCGCCGTCGATCAGCACGACGAACTCGTCGCCGCCCATTCGTCCAATGGTGTCCGCGTCGCGCAGCGTGCTCTTCATTCGGTCGGCCACCGAGATCAACAAGTGGTCGCCCGTCTCGTGGCCGAGCGAGTCATTGACGTTCTTGAAATCGTCGAGATCGATGTACAGGGCCGCGCCCTTCGTCCCGCTCCGTCGATTTCGCGCCAACAGCTGTTCGATCCGGTCAACGATGAGTGCGCGGTTGGGCAGGCCCGTCAGCGAATCGTGCATGGCCTGGTACAGCAGTTGGTCGGTGCGCTCGACCACCAGCATCATCGAGCGGGCTCGGCCGGTGCCCAGCGCAAAGATGAGCGCGCCGAGCAAGATGCTCAGGACGACTCCGGTCAAGAAAATACCCATGGCGTCGTAGTCGCCCCATAACCCTCCGCCAAGGTTCATGGCCATCGTTCCGAGGGTCCAACCATCGTGGAGGTTTACGGTCGTCATTTGCTCGCCCGGCTTCATCGCGCCGAACGAGAAGACTTCCTTGGATGTGGCCGCGCCGAAGCGAATCGAGACGGCCGTGTTGGCGTGGCCCTGGAGCGCCTCTTTCAAGATGATGTCGGGCTTGAGGACGAGTCCGATCAACTCAACGAATGACGTCTGTCGGGCCGCCGCGGTGGTGGGCGTCGTGACGCCGCGGTAGATAGGCGTCTCTAAACCCATGGTGTGTAGACCGAAGGCGGAGAAGGGCAGCACGTTGCTCTTGCCCGAGTCGCGAGCGGCCAGTATTGGACCGCGCAAGGAACTGTCGCAGAGGTCGATGTCCTTAGGCAGCAAGAGTGTCTTGGAGCGGAAGAGCCCGAGGGGGGCCAAACAGTAAAAGCTGCGCGCGCCCGAGGGCACGATCTGAAAGGGGGTTGTTTGTTGCGCGGCGGCCTGGGCCGTGTAGGCACCCAGCTGGTCCCGGGGCACGATCTGGATGACACCCAATCCCACCAACTCTGGATAGTGACCCAGCACGCGCACTTGGTTGGCCCATTTCATGAACTGGACCTGCGTGGCGTGGGGGTTGCCAATCAGGTACGACTGGGTGCTCTCAATGAGGTCCTGCTCGCGCTGGAAGGCCAACTTAAGAGTGGCGGCGATCTCGGTTGACGTCGTGATGAAGGCCTTGTGGGCTTTGGCGTCGCTCGAGTGCGCCACGAGAGTCGCGCCCACCAAGGAGCCCAGAGTCCCGGCGGCGATGATGAACGTTGCGACGGATGTCCACGTGCGGTACTGCTTGGAACGACTCCCTTTCACAGTCCGACACGGCTTCCTGGTCAGCGTGACCAAATTGACCCTGCGCAACGAACAGCGGCGCTGCACTACTTGGCGAAGTCAATAGAGTCAGTCTCCCAAAGAAGCGGTCGCGACATGACTCCTCCGGCCCAACGTCGACACAAATCTAGAAGATCGTCAGCGAGGGACCTCGGTCTGGTTGAACGAAGTAAGTTTCATGTACATCCTGTGTAACAAGGATGCGCCGGAGAACCCGTTGGGCTACTTCTTCGCGGCCTCGTAGTAGGGATTAGCGCCCGAGGCGTGGTCGGTGACGTCGACCACGCGCGCTATCTCGCTGACCGAGTCGCGTAGGGCGACTTCGATTCCTTGGCTCAAGGTCACCGCGGCCATGCCGCACCCCGCGCAGCCCCCGCTCAAACGCAGGTAGGCCACGTCATCTTGCACCGCGACCAGATCGGCTCGGCCTCCGTGGGCCGCGATGCTCGGATTGATTTGTTGCTCGAGCACTTGGATCACCCGTTGGGCGACGTCGCCGCTGAGATCGACCGGCGGCCCGCTCATGGCCGGACTAGGCCCACTCGCGCGCGGGGGACGGTTTGGGTTCTCGATGAACATGCCGCCCTGGTCGCCGTCGGGATTGAGGTCGAGCACCGAGCCGCGTATTCGGGCCACGCTGTCCTCGGGCACCACGATCAAGAGTTCGCCGTGCTCGCCGGTCCAGTCGCCAGGCGCGGCGTCGTCCGCTGCCTGGAAATAGATGTCGTAGGTATAGGCGTTATTGGCCGAACCGGTGACCTCGATCCATAGCCCTAGGGACTGTGCGCCTTCTTCATTCGAGCGCAGCGCCAGCACCATTTCGATGGCTGCGTCCGTTGCGTGCAGCACCTTCGAGCTGTTCGAATCGATGTCGGTCATGGGTCCTCGTGACACACAGGTGGCGTTGCGGCCATCATAGGGGGGTGCCCCGGATTCTCTTGCTGCTGCCCACCGCCACGTACCGGGCGAGCGATTTCATTGCCGCCGCCACTCGCCTGGAGGTTGAGGTAGTGGTTGGCTCCGAGCATCGTCAGGCGCTGGCACGCGCCATGGGTGACCGCGCCGTCGTCGTCCCGCTGCACGACGTTGAGGCGGCCGTGCGCGCCATCGTGGCGCTGCACGCTCGCAGTACGCTCGACGCGGTGGTGGCCGTGGACGACCAGGGTCTCGAGATTGCCTCGCGGGCGAGCTCGACGTTGGGGTTGAGCCACAACCCGATAGACGCGGTGCGAGCAGCGCGCGACAAGACCATCATGCGCGAGCGATTGGCCAGCGCCGGGCTCCGCCAGCCCGACTATCGGGTTGTGGCACCCCATGGCGACGTCGTTGCGGCCGCGAGGAAAATCGGCTTTCCCTGCGTGATCAAACCGGTGTCGCGTTCGGCCAGTCAGGGCGTCATTCGGGCGAACGACGACGACCAGGCGCGCGTCGCGGCCGAGCGCATTCGTGCCATAATCGAACACCGGCCGGAGAAGATACTGGTCGAAGAGTTTGTGGCGGGCGACGAGGTCGCCGTCGAGGGCCTACTCACGCGGGGAACACTCGACGTGCTGGCCGTCTTCGATAAACCCGATCCCTTGGACGGTCCGTTCTTCGAAGAGACGATCTACGTGACGCCCTCGCGGCAGTCACCGTCCGTGCTCGCTGACATCGGCGACTCGGCGGCCCACGCCGCCGCGGCCCTGGGTCTTCGCGAGGGTCCGGTGCACGTCGAACTGCGCGTCGGCCCCGAGGGTGTGGTGACCATTCTCGAGCTGGCCGCCCGTTCGATCGGGGGGCTGTGCGCGCGGGCCCTGCGCTTTGGCGCGGGCGGCAGCCTCGAGGAGTTGATCATTCTTCACGCCCTCGGCCGGGGAGTTGCGGGCCTTCAGCGTGAGGCGGTGGCGTCGGGCGTCATGATGCTGCCAATCCGCAGCGCGGGCGTGCTCGATCAAGTAGTGGGGACGCAGCGGGCTCTCGCTGTCGAGGGCGTGGTGGGCCTCGACATCACGATCGCACCGGGTCGGGCGCTGATCCCGCTGCCCGAGGGCGACCGTTACCTGGGGTTCATCTTCGCCCGGGCCGCGTCGCCCCGGGAGGTGGAAGAGGCTCTGCGCCGGGCCGAAGCCTGTCTCGAGGTGCGCCTCGCGTAATCATCGCCCGGCGAGTCGGCGTCTGCGCAAACGGTAACGACGAAGTGCTCGCCATCGCGCACGTGGTCGTTAATTCGTCAAGGTTTATGGGGGTGGATGCACGGCGGGTTGGAGTTCAAACTTTGACGTGGTCCATGCAATAGTATCGGTCCAGTTCTGTACGAGGTAGGAAGAGCGAAGAGGGCGCCCGCCCGTTTCGTTAAGGGGAGGGAAAGTGACGGTAACCGTTGAACCCGCTGGCCGCGCGCCGGAGAAGGGTCTCAAGACCGGGGCGCTCGGATTAATTTCCAGCGTGGTCATTGGTATTGCGTCGACGGCCCCGGCGTACAGTTTGGCCGCGACCCTCGGCTTTGTCGTCGTCGCCATCGGGGTGCAGGCGCCCATTGTCGCCATTCTCGCCTTCGTGCCGATGTTCTTCATCTCGATTGCCTTTCAGCAGATGAACCGGGCCGACCCCGACTGCGGCGCCACGTTCACCTGGGCGACGAGAGCCTTCAGCCCGCGAATTGGCTGGATGGGCGGCTGGGGAGTTGTTGCCGCGGACATTATCGTGATGGCCAGCCTCGCGCAGGTCGCCGGGCAGTACGTATTCGATATGTTCAACACGCCCAGCATTGGCAACAACGCGTCGAGTACGTGGGTGCTGTTGGTCGGTATTACCTGGATCGTCGCCATGACGTGGATCTGCTACGTCGGCATTGAGATTTCCGCCAACTTTCAAAAGGCCTTGCTCGGGATTGAACTGACCATGCTCACCGTTCTGTCGGTGTGGGCTCTGGTACGCGTCGGTAACGGCAGTGCCCCGGTCGGTCATCTCACGCCGTCGCTCTCGTGGTTCGATCCCTTCAAGATTAAGCACCTGAATCAATTCACCATTGGCTTGGCGGACATGCTCTTTATCTACTGGGGCTGGGACACGGCGCTCAACCTCAATGAGGAGACGGACAACGCCGAGGTGACCCCGGGCAAGGCGGGCGTCATCTCCACGTTCTTCCTGCTCGGCATCTACGCCTTGGTGATCTTCTCGGTGGAGTCCTTCGCCGGAATCGGTACTCACGGCATCGGTCTGGGCAACGCGGGCCACACCAACGACGTGCTCTCGATCCTGGGCCCGGCCATCTTCGGTCATTCAACGCTGGCCTCGATCCTCGATCACCTCTTGTTGTTGATGGTGCTCTCGTCTGCGGCGGCCTCCACCCAGACCACCATCCTGCCGACCGCGCGCACGGTGCTTTCAATGGCCGTGCACAAGGCCCTGCCGAACGCCTTCGCCAGAATGCACAAGCGTTTTCTGACGCCGACGGTCGCCACCTTGAGCTTCGGAGGGGCGTCAATTGGCCTGTACGCGATCATGAACTACCTGTCGGCTGGTCACGTGATCGCGGACTCGGTCGACGCCCTGGGCGTGATGATCGCGTTCTACTACGGAATGACGGGTTGGGCCTGCGTGTGGTTCTATCGAAAGCGCCTCACCCGCAGCGTGCACGATTTCTTCGTACTTGGCCTCATGCCCTTGTTGGGAGCCATCATCTTGTACTACCTTCTCGGCTGGTCCTTCTGGTACTACTGGACCGCCAGCAATAGCTACACCTACCTGCACATCTTTGGTCACACGTTCGGCGGCACGTTCATCCTGGACGCGGGTGGGCTGCTGTTGGGGATCATATTGATGTTCACCATGCAGGCCTTCCGACCGGCCTTCTTCCGTGGTCAGACCCTGACCCGGGATTCGCCCACGCTGGTGACCGAAGAATACGGGACCAAGCCCGGAGGGGCGAACTAATGGGGCGTCCCGCGCGGCGACGCCCCACTGATCAAGGAGATAACCAATGACTGACGTCCCACCGCCCCGGATCGTCGTGGGCATCGACGGTTCGCCCGTCGCCCGCTTGGCGCTGGAGTTCGCCATTGACGAGGCCCGGCTCCATGGGGCCAGTTTGCAGGTCACGTACGCCTACCCGGCGATGGCGGCGACGTTGACGGGATCGACGGGCAAGGATTACTACGAGCAGGTCGAGAGCGAAGCGAGGGAGTTGCTGCAGGGGCTCGTGGCGGCCGCGCCCTCGACCGAGGGCGTCGAGGTCGAATGGGTGGCCGTGCCAGGCAATCCCTCCGAGGTGCTCATCGAAGCGAGCCGCGACGCGGTGATGCTGGTCGTGGGCTCGAGGGGCGGGGGTGGATTCTTGGGACTGGTCATGGGTTCGGTGTCGACCCAGTGCGTTCATTATTCGCACTGCCCGGTCCTCGTGGTTCGCGAAGGTCACTGAGGTACGTTGCGCAGTGCAACGGGTGCTCGCGGCGAGCCCCCTTGCGACGCGTAGTTGAATTGTTGACGACGCCGTAACCAGTACCACGGTGGAGGCCGGCGCCTTCGGTGTGCTTGGATGGCTCTAAGGCGTGGCTCAATTGTGCGGCTGGTCCGGTGTGTCCCAACGAGCGGTGAAAGTGACGGAGGTAGGAATGCGAGTACTCATTGTGGGCGCCGGGGGAGTCGGAGCTGCCATGGTGCGCACGGCGGTCAAATGGAAACTGTTCGAACGGGTGGTGGTGGCGGACTACGACGAGCAGCGCGCCCAGCGCGCCGTGGCCGGCGGTGGCGATCGATGCGCGGCCTTCCAGCTCGACGGCAGTAATGAACAGGCCGTCGTCGCACTGATCAAGAGTGAGCGAGTGGACGCCGTGGTGAACGCCCTCGACCCGCGCTTCGTCATGCCACTCTTTCGCGCCTGCTTCAGCGCCGGCGTGACGTACCTCGACATGGCAATGTCGCTTTCACATCCGCATCCCGCTGAGCCGTATACACTCACCGGGGTCAAGCTCGGTGACGAACAGTTCGCGCTGGACGATCAGTGGAAGGAGCGTGGACTCCTGGCGCTCTGCGGCATCGGCGTCGAACCGGGACTCTCGGACGTCTTCGCGCGCTACGCGTCGGACGAACTCTTTTCCTCCATCGATCAATTGGGAGTCAGGGACGGCGCGAATCTGGTGGTCGCCGGATACGATTTCGCTCCGTCGTTCTCGATCTGGACCACCATCGAAGAGTGTCTCAACCCGCCGGTCATATGGGAGCGGGGCCGCGAGTGGTTCACTACCGCGCCCTTTAGCGAGCCCGAGACCTTCAATTTCCCCGCCGGCATTGGACCGGTCGAGTGCGTCAACGTCGAGCACGAGGAGGTACTTCTTATGCCGCGCTGGCTGGACGCCAACCGCGTCACCTTCAAGTACGGCGTGGGTGACGAGTTCATCCAGGTGCTCTCGACGCTGCACAAGTTGGGCCTCGACTCGACTACCCCGATCCGCGTGGGCAACGTGGAGGTCTCACCGCGTGACGTCGTGGCCGGCTGCCTGCCCAACCCCGCCGAGTTAGGTGATCGCATGTCCGGCCTCACCTGCGCCGGCACGTGGGTCACCGGCGTGGGCACCGACGGGGCGCCCCGCGAGGTCTACCTCTACCACGTTGTTGACAACGCCTGGTCAATGGCCGAGTTCGGATCCCAGTCGGTCGTGTGGCAGACCGCGATGAACCCCATCATTGCGTTGGAACTATTGGACTCGGGCGCCTGGAGCGGCGCGGGCGTGCTGGGACCCGAAGCGTTACCGGCGGTACCATTTCTCGATCTGGTCAACAGTCACGGCGCGCCGTGGGCCTGCGACGAGCGTACGCCCGCCACGAAATAATCACGATTGGTACGTCAGTCTCGCCGTGACGATACCGACGGCAGGTCTGACTTATTGAATCGTGACCAACGTGCCGATTGGCGTGTGGGGAAAGAGAATCGCCGCGTGCGCGAACGGCATCTCGACGCAGCCCAAACTCTGCGGGTAGCCGTAGCCGGAACGAATGAAGCCGTGCAGGGCGTCGCCACCATTGAAGTAGGAGACCCACGGAATGCCGGGATCACTGTAGGCCTGGCCGTTCGGTTCGTGACCTGACATCGTGGTGGTGAGGAATCGCTCGAACACGGGGTACGTGCCGGTCTGGGTCGGCGCGGCGCTGATGCCAGTGTTGACGTACGTCTCGTAGGTGATCTTCCCGTTTACGTAGAGTTTCAGCAGTTGGGGCAGGGTTTGGCGCACGTAGACGTAGTTGTAAGCCACTGGATCAACCTGATGCTTGATCGCCGCACTAACCAATTCGTGCCAGGTCAAGGAGTTCATTGTGCCCGTGGTGTTGAGGTGGTGCTCCAGTTGAAAACTCATCAGCGCGCCTTGAATGATGACGTTGTTGGTCCCGACGCGCCACTGTTGCTTCAGCGTCGTCATTAATCGAAATCGCCACACGTATTTTCCGTTTTGCAGTTTGGTCGGATTGGCAATCGTGGCGACGACGGGAGGCAGGGTGGTTGTGGTGGTCGTGGTGGTCGATGTTGTTGACGTGGTCGAGGTCGCTGATGGATCCGTCGTGGTGGTTGTTGTGGTCGAGGTGGTCGTGGTGGTCGACGGGGCGCTCCGGCCCGTTTGAAACGAGACGGGCAGGTAACGAAGTATTGCGAGCAATTGATCTTCGAGTCGGACGCTGAAGTTGACGTTCAGTGGCCGCTGCGCGTGCGCGGTGGCGAGGTGATGCGAGAGGCCGGTCTTCGAGCGCAGCCCGTTCGCCGCTTGGGCGAGGGGGGCAAAAAGTAGAGTTCCCGCGACGACGGAGCCCGCGACGGCGAGGCAAAGAATGGGGCGTTTTCCGGACTTCACAAGTCAAGGTTAGTGGGTAAGGGTCGCTCGGCTTTCGATTGTAACGGTTTCGTTACCGACGGTGGCGGCGGCGCCTGCGCGCGTTGGCGAGGATCGATGGAGCCCACCCGGCGTCCTCGGGATTGACATTGGTGCCCGGAGGAACGATCTCGTCGATGCGGTCCAGCACGGCGGCCTCGAGCTGAATGCCCGGCGCCGACAACTGCGATTCGAGTTGCTCCATGGTGCGCGGTCCGATGATGGCCGCACTGATGGCGGGGTGCTCGAGCACGAAGGCCAGCGCGAGCTCGATCAAGCTCAGACCGGCTTCGTCGGCCAGGCCCGTCAACGTGGTGACGATGTCCAACTTGCGTTGGTTGGCCGGCAGACTCATGTCGTAGCGCGCGGGCAGTCGTTCGGCACGGCGACTGACGTTTTCCTTGCCGGCCCCGAACTTGCCCGACAGCCAGCCCCCGGCCAGTGGGCTCCAGGGGATGACCCCCATGCCGTAGGCCTGGGCGGTGGGCAGCACGTCACGCTCGATACCGCGTACCAGGATCGAATAGGGGGGCTGCTCGGTGCGGAAGCGTTCACGGCCTCTTCGTTCGGCCACCCACTGGGCCTCGACGATTTGCTCGGCCGGGAAGGTCGAACTGCCGAAGCAGCGAATCTTGCCGGCGTGCACGAGGTCACTCAGCGCGCCCAGCGTCTCGTCGATGTCGACCGACTCGTCGGGTCGGTGGATCTGGTAGAGGTCGATGTAGTCCACGCCCAGCCGGCGCAGGCTGTGATCGCATTCGGCCATGATCCAACGACGTGAGTTACCCTGCGAGTTGGGGTCGTCGCCCATGTTCCCGTGCACCTTGGTCGCCAGAACAACGCGCGAACGGTCGAGGGAGGCCAACGCCTTGCCAACGATGATCTCGGATTCGCCTTGGGAGTAGACGTCAGCGGTGTCGATGAAGTTGATGCCNNTTGCCCCAGGCCCCGAACATCATGGCGCCCAGGCAGAGCGGGCTGACTTTGATACCGGTACGGCCGAGTGAGTGAAGTTCCATGGGGCTACCTTATGGTTTGTCGGGTCTCGTCACCCGAAATCATTCCGGTGCGACCTAGTCGTTGGCGGCGTGGGGCGCGCCCGCGACCACGAAGTCCTTACTGCGGATGAGAAGTACTGAACAAACTGCTCCGATGAGCGCGATCAGACCGCTCACGATGAAGAGGTCGTCGAGGGCACCGGCGAAGCTGGAGTGAATGGCGCCGGCCAGTGCACCGCGAGCGGCTGCCGGGACCGTACTAAAGACGCGCGCGACGTTGCCCCGTTGGATGGCGGTGACTATTTGGGGGGCGTGGCCCGTGAGCGACGGCACGGCGGAAAGTGCGTGCACGAGGTGGTGGCGAATCGACGACGTGAAGATTGATCCAAAGGCGGCGACGCTGGTGGCGATGCCGATCTGGCGAAAGGTGGTGTTCACCCCCGAGGCCATGCCCGAACGTTCAGGCGAAACCACGCCCACTGCGGTGGAAGCCAGCGGAGGGTTCACCATACCGCTACCTATGCCGGCCACAATGAAGCCCGGAATCAAGTGGGTCCATGCGCTCGTGCCGTTGATGCCCGACATGATCAACAACCCGAGGCCCACTAGCAAAAGACCGGGTCCGATCAGCCAGCGAACGGGCATGTGGCTGCTGAGTCGCCCCGCGATAATGGCCGATACCAAGGTGCCACCACTGATTATTAGGAGGCGCACGCCGGTGCCTAGCGCCGAGTAGCCGAGGTCGTCTTGGAGATAGAGCACCATGTAGAGCAGCATGGCAAAGAGGGAGCCGTTCATGGTGAACGCGGCGATTAACCCTCCCGAAAAAGTGGGTGTGCGAAAGAGCGATAAATCAAACAGGGGATGGGCCGTGCGATTTTCAAGGAATCCGAAGGTGGCGAGCAAAATGACCGCGAGAATCAGGCAGAGCACGACTACGGAGTTGCCCCAACTGGTGACACTGGCGTCAATCAGCCCGTAGACCAGACTCACCAGTCCGCCCGTAAGCACCACGAAGCCGGCCCAGTCCGGCTGCGAGGCATTGGGGGTCAACGATTCGTCCACTTTCCACCAGGTAATCGCAATCGCCACGACGCCGATGGGAAGGTTAACCAGGAAGATGCCGCGCCAACTGATCTCGCTGGTAATCAGGCCACCGAGAATTGGGCCGAGCGCCGTCGCGATGCCGGTGACAGCCCCCCAAACCCCGAAAGCAATACCGCGCTCTATGCCGTGGAAGCTTTGGGCAAGTAACGCCAGCGAGGTGGCGAACATGATCGCCCCGCCCACTCCCTGAGCGCTTCGCGAGAGGATCAACATGAGCGGTGACTGCGCTAGGCCACAGGTCAACGAGCCCAGCGTGAAGATAACCAGACCGATCAGGAAGAGCAGTCGACGGCCGTATCGATCGGCCAACGAACCGGCGGTGAGCAAGAGTGAGGCCAGCGTAAGGGCGTAGGCGTCGATGACCCACTGCACGTC
>PLXU01000206.1 GCA_003151555.1 Acidimicrobiaceae bacterium
AGCACATGATCATCGGTCAGGGCCAGCTCGACTCGATACTCAACTCGAGTTCGGAGAGTCGACGCGCCGTCATTGAAGAGGCAGCCGGCGTCCTCAAGCATCGTCGGCGCAAGGAGCGCGCCGAGCGCCGCCTGGCCCAGACCCAGGAGAACCTCGAACGACTGGGCGACTTGGTTCGAGAGGTGCGCCGCCAGATGCGACCGCTCGAACGACAGGCCGCCTCGGCGCGCAGTTACGCCAACGTGGAGGGCGACCTGCGCGGGGCGCGCCACGCGCTGTTTTTCTCCCGGCTCACCAATTTTGAACGTCGTCGGCGCGAACTGGAATCCGAACTGGCCGGCTCGTCGTCACGTGAACGCGCGCTTCGCCGCGAACTGGTGACCCTCGACGCGCAGGCGTCGGCCGCCGCGGCCGAAATCGCCAGTCGCCGTGAGGAGATGCTCGCCTCCACGCTCGGGACCCTGCAGGGCCTATCCGAACGGGCCCGTGGCACTTCGTCGATCATCCAGGAGCGTGATCGATCGCTGCGCATGGCCCTTATTGCCTCGGCCGACGAGAACGTGATCGCGACCCTGGAGGCGGACGGCGCCAAACTCGTGACCGACCTCGCCCGACTGGACCACGAAGAGGCGCACTTGGGCGCCCAGCGCGACGAGCTCGCGTTGGCCCGCCGGGAGTTGGCGCAGTTCGAGCAGCACTACGAGACCACGTGGGGCTCGGTGTCGGCCCAGGGTGACGAGGCCAACCTCAACGCGGCCCTCGAGCGAGTGGCGTTGCTCGAGCGCACGCTCGCTTCGCTGCGCGACAGTGAACGGCGCGCGAGCTCACGTCTTAACGACGTGAGGGGACGCCACGGCGAAGCCCAAGGTGCCCACGATGTCGCGCGCGGAACGTTCGCCGACGCCGAGCGAGGCCACGGGGTCGCGTTGGCGGAGCGCGGGGTCGCCGAAAACGAGGCAGAACTGGCCGAGCGAGAGAGCATCGCGGCCGGCGAGGCGCTGCGAGAAGCAACCGACGTCGCGGCGAGGACCCAGGCCCGCGCCGAGGCGTTGGCTCGGGCCCTGGATGAATTCTCGGGCGCCGGTGGCGGCGCGATCATCGGCGACCTGGAGGGCGTGCTGGGTCCCTTCCTAGAACTCATCGACGTGGACGCCGGTTGGGAGTTGGCCGTGGAGTCGGCCGCCGGCGCCTCGGTTGGGGCCATGGTGGTCGACGGACGAAAGTCGGCGCGCGCCGCACTGCAGGCCCTGCGCCGTGAGGGTGGGGCGGGGCTCATCTTGCCGGCCGGTGACGCCAACGTGACCGTGCCGGCGACGCCCACCGGGTGCACGGCGTTGCGAACGTTGGTGCGCGAACGCCGGGGCGCCCCCACGCACGTCTCGCGAGTGCTCGACGCACTCTTTTCGCGGGCCTTCGTGGCGAGCGACTGGGAGTCGGGCATTGAAGTCGCGGTACTCAATCCCGAACTGGTAATCGTCACGCGCGAAGGTGACCGTTTCTCTGCGTCGGGCTGGCGTGTGGCCTCCGGACGCGCCGTCGTCACGAGGTCGACGGTCGACGAGGCGCGCCTCGCGGCCCACGAAGCCCACAACGCCGTCGTGCCGATTCGCGAACGCCACGCGAAGGCCGACGGCGCCGCGGTGGGCGCTCGTCAGCGTCTTAATCGGGCGGCCACCCAGGTGGCGCAGGCCGATGCCGAAGTGGAACGGCGACATCGAGAGATCGCGCGTCTCGACGAACTGACCGCGGAACTGGCGGCGGCCAGTGAATCGCTCGAGAACGACGAGTCGGCACTGAGCGGACAAATTGTCACGGTCGACCAAGAGATGTTGTCGTTGCGCGACCAGTTGGCGACGTTGCAGCAGACCGTGGACGAGGCGGGACGACGCGAGCAGCTGAGTGCGGAGGCCCGGGCCTTCGTCGAGGTTCATCGAGGTGTGGTGGGCGAGTTGACGACCGCACTGTCGCGGCGCGAGGCCGAGTTCGGCGAACGTCGACGTCTCATCACGCAACGTAAGGGCGAAATCGAGCAGCGCCTCGAGGGACGCTCCAGCGAACGGGCCGAAGCGGCCGGTCGCCGTGAGTCGCTCGAGTTCGACCTCGTGGTCTTGGAACGATTGGCCGGTCTGGTGCAGCGGGCCTCGGACGAGATTCGGGTCTCCCAGGAGGCAATGGACTCCTCGTATCGTGAGCAGCTCGAGGCCACCCGGGCCGGCGCTGAACGTCTAGAGGAAATACGACGCGCGCGCAACGCGGCCGACGCTCGACTGGTCGAGCTCAGCGAGTCCATGCGCAAGAGCGAGATTGAGCAGGCCGAACTGGCCGTCAAGGTGGCCAACCTGCACGAGGTGATCGCGCGCGACCTGGGACTGGCGCCCAACGAGATGGGTCCGGCCGACGAGGTCGAACTGCCCGACGGTGTCTCGATGGAACAGCGCGTCGGCGAGCTCGAGGCCCGCATCACCTCACTGGGCCCTATCAATCCCTTGGCCCTCGAGGAGCTCGCCGCGCTCGAGGAGCGTTACAAGATCCTCGACGCGCAGGTGAGCGACGTGCGTCACGCGCGGCGCGAACTCCAAGAGGTGATCCGCGCGGTGAACGAGGAGATCATGCAGACGTTCTCGAGCGCGGTGGCCGACGTCAACGAACACTTCTCAACGCTGATCGCGATGCTCTTTCCCGGTGGTCAGGGCCGTCTCATTCTCACCGAGCCGGACGATCCGCTCAACACCGGTGTCGAGATTGAAGTGCGACCGATGGGTCGCAATGTGCGGCGCATCTCGTTGCTCTCCGGCGGCGAGCGGTCGATGGCGGCGCTGGCCTTCCTCTTCGCGGTCTTTCGCTCGAGGCCGTCGCCCTTCTACATGATGGATGAGGTCGAAGCGGCATTGGACGACGTGAACCTCCAGCGCTTCCTCAGCCTGGTCGACGAGTTCCGCCACGAGGCCCAACTCCTGATCGTCACGCACCAGAAGCGAACGATGGAGGCGGCCGACGCCCTCTACGGCGTGACCATGGGCCCGGGCGCGTCGTCCAAGGTGGTCAGCCAGCGCGTGAAGCGCAACCAGGACGTGGTGACCGCGTGATCATTGCGCTGATCGCGGTGGTCGTGGTCGTGGTGCTCGCCGCCGTGGTGCTCGTTATTCGTCGACGACGTCGCGGTACACGGGCTCTGGTGTCGCGCCCGCGCGCGGCGATGCCCCAGGTGCTGGTCACCGACGCGGTCGCGCGACCGTCATTGGGCGACGAGACGGACCACGTGTTGGCGCGGCGTCTCGCGTCGTCGCGCAACATCTTTAGCCGCGTGCGGTCCATGACGGGCGTCGGGGCGTTGAGCGACGACCAGCTGAGCGTGGTGGAAGAGGTGCTGCTTCGTAGCGACGTGGGCGTCACGATGACCGCGGCCCTGCTCGACTCGCTGCGCCGCGACGGGGCGCCCGACGGGGTCGCCCGGGCCGTGCGCGACATCCTGCTCGACTCGTTAACGGGCGATCGGTCTGTCCGCGTCCACGCCGATCCCGGTCGCGTGCCGGTCTGGCTCTTCGTGGGCGTCAACGGCGTGGGTAAGACCACGACCATTGGCAAATTGGCTCAGCGTCACGTGAACCAGGGACGCACGGTGATGCTCGCCGCCGGCGACACCTTTCGCGCCGCCGCCAGCGAGCAGTTACAACAGTGGGCCGCGCGCACGGGCGCGGACATCGTGCGAGCGGCCGAGGGAGCGGACCCCGGATCGGTGGTGCACGACGCGCTCGGTCGCGCGTCGGCGCGCGGGGCGGACATTGTCCTGGCCGACACCGCGGGGCGCCGATCCAACAGCACCAACCTGCTCGATGAGTTGAGCAAGATCCGTCGCGTGGCCGATCGCGAGCCGGGCCAAGTCGTCGAGACCTTCATGGTGCTCGACGCCACNNTCGCTGCTCGACGCCTGACGGTAGCGGAGAGGTTTGCGTACCAACCACTGACACGTCACACCGTTCCGATATCGTCCCTTTCGTGGAGAAGCCTCACCAAACCAGGGCCGTGGTGGTGCCGCTTGATCC
>PLXU01000115.1 GCA_003151555.1 Acidimicrobiaceae bacterium
CAACAAAGACAGTCGCTCCCCCCGGTTTCCAAACCATCCGTCGCCGGTGGCAAATCTCGAAGCCGGGGGTCGCCGGGGATGACACGAATTCCGCAGAGGTCCCAGCTGCGGGGCAAGGAGGTGCGCGATAGCGTTGGACATGTGTGCAAGCCATCGCCCTGAGCGGCAAACCCTTTCGCCCGAAGAGATCGCGCTCAAGCTTGCCGAAGCCGGCTATATCGCCGAAAGCGAGCTCGCGACCGCCATCTCGCTGATGCAATTGCTCAAGCGTCCGCTGCTGCTCGAAGGCGAGGCGGGTGTCGGCAAGACCGAGGTCGCCAAGGCGCTGGCGCTCGTGCACAACACTAAGCTCATCCGCCTCCAATGCTATGAGGGCCTCGATCAATCGGCGGCGCTCTACGAGTGGAACTACCAGCGCCAGCTGCTGGCCATCCGCTTGGCCGAGTCGCGGGGCCAGTCGATCGAGGACGCGGATCTCTTCACTGAGGAGTTCTTGCAGGAGCGTCCCATTCTGGCGAGTATTCGCCACCAGGGCCCGACGGCGCCCGTGTTGCTGATCGACGAGATTGATCGGGCCGACGACGAGTTTGAGGCCATGCTCTTTGAATTCCTGGGCGAGGCGTCAGTAACGGTGCCCGAGATTGGCACGTTCACCGCGACGCGCGCCCCCATCGTGGTGCTGACCTCGAACCGTAGCCGCGAGCTACACGACGCGCTTCGACGGCGCTGTCTCTACCATTGGATCGAGTACCCCGAGGCGCGGCGCGCGGTCGAGATCCTCAGACGCACGGTACCGTCGTCCAACGAGCAATTGCTCAGCACGGCGGCGGATTTTGTGGGCCGGGTGCGTACGTTAGACCTCGACAAGCCACCCGGCATGGCCGAAACGATCGACTGGGTCTCGGCTCTGAGCGTGCTCGGGGTCTCGTCGCTCGTTCGCAGTGACGTCATCAGCACACTCGGCGCGATCGTCAAGACCTTCGACGATCGCCAGTGCGTGCTGGCCGCCCTGGGCGACCTGGGCTTCGGCGACGCCGTGGGCGTCAAGCAGTGAATCTGGGCGCGAAGCACGCGTCCGGACGAAAGGAGTCATGAGATGGAGATCAAGAACGAGTTCACCGTGAACGTCCCCATCGATCATGCGTGGGCGGTGCTGACCGACCTGGCGGTGGTGGCCTCCTGCCTGCCCGGTGCGCAGTTGACCGGACAAGAAGGAGACACGTACTTAGGCAAGGTCAAGATCAAGGTGGGACCAGTGGTGTCCGAGTACGCCGGCACCGCCGTGTTCACCGAGAAGGACCCCGCACACTACCGAGCCGTCATCGAGGCGAAGGGCCGCAACAGCACGGGCGCCGGCACCGCCTCCGCCGTGATCACCGCGGGACTTCGCGCGGACGGTACGAACACAATCGTCTCGGTCGACACCGATCTGAGCATCACCGGCAAGATCGCCCAGTTCGGCAAGTCGGCCATCGTCGAGGTCTCGGCGATTTTGATGGGCCAGTTCGTGACGTCACTCGAGGCCAAGCTCACCGAGACCCCGGCGCAGCCCCCAACCGAACCGACGAGCGCGGCGACAAACCCCGAAGCTCCGACGCCGCCGCCGGCCGTCGCCGACGAGCCCGAAGCGATCGACATCATGAGCATCGCGCGTGGCACGATCTACAAGCGACTCATACCGGTGGTGATCGCCATCGTGGTTATCGTCGTGGTAATTGTCCTCCTTGACCGATAGTCCACTCTCGTCGACCGGTCTGCTCGCGGGAGTGGACCGCGCCGCCTTTGTCGTGTCGCTCATCGAGAATCTTCGCCGAGCCGGCATCTCCGTGGGGTATTCGAGTCTGGAGACCCTCAGCGCCGCCCTGGGCCAGTACGTGCCGGACACGCTCAACAGCCTGTACTGGACCACCCGAGTCACGTTGATTAAGCGCAAACAGGATCTGGCCCGCTTCGACGAGGTGTTCAACGCCGTCTTCGGCACGGCGCACGCCCAGCTCGATCCCCACGCGCGACGAGACGCCCTCTCGTCATCGCCAACCCCCGACGACGCCGCGGCACCCATGCCCAATGCGCGCGATTCGTCGAGCGATGAGGAGGGCGCCACCTGGGTGAGCGTGCCTCGAAACATGGGCGCGGCCGAGCACGACTACGATCAAAATCTTTTTCCCGAGCGACTCGCGAGCTCGGTGGAGGGTCTCGGTGATCTGCCGTTCCCGCAATTCGACGCGGACGATCTGGCGTTACTCGCCGAATGGCTCAATGACGCGTGGACGGCGTGGCCGACTCGGCGCTCGCGACGATCGAAGCCCCATCACGCGGGCCGTCGCGTCGCTCTTCGTCCAACCCTGCAGCACGCGCGACGCACAGGCTTCGAACCAATTCATATAGTGCGTACGCTGCAGTTGGAAAAGCCCCGTCGCGTGGTCATGCTGTGCGATGTCAGCCAGTCCATGGAGAGCTACGCCACGGCCTACCTGCACCTGATGCGCGCGGCGGTCATCAATGTGGACGCCGAAGTCTTCGCGTTCGCGACGACGCTGACCCGTTTGACGGCGGTGCTGACCCACCAGTCGCCCGAGACCGCCATTGATCTCGCGACGTCGACCGTGGTCGACCGCTACGGCGGCACACGAATCGCGTCCAACATCCGCGCGCTGCTGCGCTCGCGCTATGGGGGCTGCGTTCGCGGCGCCATTGTCTTGATCGCGTCTGATGGCTGGGACTCCGAGGAGCCCACAGAGATGACCGCAGCAATGGCCAGGCTCCGACGACGGGCCCACCGGGTGCTGTGGCTCAACCCACGAGTGTCGGCTCCGGGCTATCAGCCACTGGTGGGTTCGATGGCGGCGGCTCTTCCGTACTGCGACAGGTTTCTCGCGGCGGACACCCTTCGTGATCTCGCCGCCGTGGTCAGGGCAATCACCACGATCGATTGATCGCAGGGGTCGCGACTAGTGGGGCCGGCCCCCGGCCATCAGGTCGAGCACGTGCTCAAGGACGTCGCTGACCGCCTCAAAATGTTCCTTGACGGCCTTGGGCGAACCCGGGAGATTGACGATCAGCGTGTCGCCACGCGTGCCAGCACTGCCCCGGGAAAGTCGTCCGAGCGAGTTGGTCGCGCGCATTGCTTCGCTCAAACCCGGCGCCTGTCGCTCGAGAACTCGGTTAGTGCCTTCGGGAGTCTGATCAGTGGGAGAGAATCCGGTTCCCCCGGTCGTGAGGAGGAGACCCGCAAAGTTCTCGCTCAGGCGAAGCAGCGTTGCGGCGACCTCATCCTGCCCGTCCGCAATCACCGCTCGATCCACCACCGTAAAACCGGCGTTGGTGAGCATTTCAACTAGGGCGTCCCCCGAGTCGTCATCGCGGGCGTGCGCGGCGACGGACGTGGATACGGTGAGAACCTTGGCGTTGAAATTCACGTCGTCAGGCTATCGCCCAGTCTCGGACACGTTCAAGACCGCCGGCACCCTGACGGACCACGAGAGAAGCGCCGCATCGTGCGAAGTGAGCGAAGCAATACGTAAAGCGCTGGTCGATCGCCGCGCGAGCGGATGAGTCACGAAGCAACGTCGAGACGTGGTCCACGAGCCCTCACCTCCTCGGAACTCGACCTTCCTTAATCCCCGATGGGGTCAGTTACCTCGGCAAGTCGCAGGGCGAGGACCTGGGCACCAATCTGCTCGAAAATGTCACGGGCCTCTTTGGCCACCGTTGCCTCGGGGTGATCTTTACCGAGCACGAGCACAAGGTCGAGTTCGCACAGTGCGGTATCGAGGACGCTCTCCACCAACCGCCAGCGTTCGATTGCATCTAGGTACAACTCCGCCGCATCGTCGGTTCTTCCCTCGAGCGCCGCGATTCCTGCTTCGGCGGTGCGACGCTGCGCGGCCATGGCGCGACCTCGAATCCGCTGCATGGCCGCGAGAACTGACCGTAGCTCCTCGAGATTCCCCAACCACAACGCGGCGCGAGCGGCGATTCCTAAGGCGGCGGCGCTGTTAATACCCATCGGATCCAACTGAACCGCCCGATTCGCGTCTCGCAGTGCGGTCGCTAGATCGCCGTTGGCGAGCGCCACGAACGCCAAGGTCGTGAGTCTCGTCGTCTGCGATGCGAGACTGGCGTCGCCCGTCTCACTACCAAGTGCCAGCAATTCGTCGGCCCGAATCGAGTTGCCACCCATCGCCGCCAGCACCGCCTCCAGTCCGGCTAACCATTCCTTGTTCCACTGGGACAGCTCACGTTGGTGCAGTTCATCGGCCACGGCCCGCGACTCACCCCATAGACCGAGATAGAGGGACGTCTCGGTGATGTTCAACATGTTCGTGATCTCGATACCGCGAGTTCCCGCCCGACGGGCCAAATCCACGGCCTCGTTGGCGACGTCCACCATACCCCTCGGATTGTCAGGGAGCATGTACAAGCTGAGGCCCGTCCTAGCGCGAGTCTGTTCGTAGAGTTCACCAGCCGCGTCGGCGATGCTCGCCATGCCACGAGCCAGCATCACCGCTTCACGGTGTCGGCCCAAGGTAAACAACGCAAGCGACCGCGATCCGAGCGCACTCGCCAGCAGGGCGTCGTCGTCGAGTTCCTCGGCCAATCGCAGTGCCGTCTCGCACCAACCGATGGCTCGTTCGACCTCACTCCCGTGAGCGAGCACACCGGCGATGGAACCGGCCAGTTTGGCGCGTACGCGCGTCGCACGAGGGCCGACGCGCTCAAAGGCCTGTTCGCAGAGATCAATTGATTCGTCGATGCGGCCAATGAATGACAGGGGAAATGCGAGATTCGACACCGCGAGTCCCCAGGCAACGAGGTCACCCTGGTCCAGATAGATGGCGCTCGCCTTCTCCAGATACTCGATTGCGGACTCATAGTGCTGTCGATGAACCGCCGCGGTACTCGCCCGCTCAAGCAGTGGCGCTAACGCGGTGTCGTCGGGCGCCAGTTCGATGGCCTGGTCGAACAGGACGGCCGCCTGCTCCGGCGATCCCAGCGATAGTGCGCGCTGGCCCGCTCGGTCGAGCCACTCGAGGGCCTTGGGCAGCAATTCCTCATTGTTGGCTTCATCGGGACTGGCCCGATAGGCCTCGATGTAGTGAGCGGCGATGATCCCGGCTAATTCCTCCTCACCCAGGGACTCGGCGTAGCGGGCGATCGCCGCGTGCTTGGACTGACGATCGCGACGGGCCAACGTGCCGACAGCCACTTCACGGATCACGCCCTGGACGAAACCAAACTGCCCGCGTTCGGGCGAACGGGGATCGTTGTCGGCGAACAAGTATTCCTTGCGCACCAGGTCACGTAGCTCGACCTCCAGGTCCTCCACCGACTCGCCACTCACCACGCGCAGGCTCTCGATGGAGAATGTCGAACCCACGATGCCGGCGTCCTGCAATAAAGCACGCTGGCGCGGCGTCAATGAATCCAGTCTCGACGCGATCAACGCGTGCAGTGTCTCGGGGATTTCGAGTGGGCCGAGTTCGGCCTGCACTTGATAGCCGTCGTCGATCTGTACGATGACCCCGCGGTCGACCAGCATGCGAATCGTCTCGACGGCGTAGAGCGGAACGCCTTCGGCCCGCTCGAGGACTCGATCCGATACCTCGGCGGGGAGTCCCCGTACGAATCCATTCAGGAGTTCACTCATTGCCGACGTCGACAACGGTTCGAGGTGCAAAGAGGTGAAGTTGCGAAGTCCTGCGCCCCACGACGGTCGCCGGTCCATGAGTTCAGGGCGCGAGAGGGTGACAATGAGGATCGAGAAACCCTTAGACCACTCGAGCATCGACTCGACGAAGTCGATGAGCCCGGCGTCGGCCCACTGCAGATCCTCGAAGATGAGCACGGTCGGTCCCTGTTCGGCGATTCGTTCGAAGAACGTGCGCCACGCCGAGAAGATCTCGTCGCGATTGCTCGAAGGAGCGTCAGCGAAGCCCAAGAGGTGCGCGAGATGTTGAAGGATCCACTGCCGTTCCTCTTCGTCACTCACGAACTGTACGAGGCACTCGGTCAACTTCGCCAGCGATGAATGCGCGTCCTCGACCTCGAGGATGCCTGCGCGCATCCTCACCATCTCGCCTAGCGCACCGAAGGTGATGCCTTCGCCGTAGGCGCGCGAGCGCCCTTCGTGCCAGTAGACATTGTCGGCCAGCCCGTCGACGTACTTGAGGAACTCCCAGGCGAGTCGACTCTTGCCGATGCCGGGAATGCCCGTCACTGAGACTAGGCGGGCCCGCTGCTCTCGCGCGGTCGCGTGCAGGAGCTCCTTGATCTGGCGTATCTCCTCCTCGCGACCGACGAACGGAGGCTCGAGCCGCTGGGCGCGTCCGAGACCCTTGCGCTGGGCGACCACTCGCAGGGCGCGCCACGCCTTGATCGTGACGGCCTTGCCCTTGAGTTCGAGCGCGCCGACTTCTTCGAAGGCAATCGCCCCCGACGCCGCGCGCCACGTCGACTCGTCGACGAGCACCGTTCCCGCCTCCGCGGCACCCTGGACCCGCGACGCGGAATTGACCGTGTCGCCGAGCACCATGCCTTCAGAGACCTTGCCAATAGTGATCGCGACCTCGCCGGTGACAACGCCCCCGCGGGCACGAAGTCCCGTGTTGCCCGTGTCATCGCCCAATTCACTGACGGCTGCCACGACGTCCAGCGCCGCGCGCACGGCCCGCTCGGCGTCATCTTCGTTGGCGACTGGCGCGCCCCAGACCGCCATCACGGCGTCGCCAATGAACTTCTCAATCGTGCCGCCGTAGCTTTCGATGATCCGTTGAGCACGGTCGAAATACTGGGTCAGGAGCTCTCGAACGCTCTCGGGATCACGCTGTTCGGCTAAGGGCGTGAAGCCAACCAGGTCCACGAAGAGCACGGAGCACAGTCGCCGCTCGGCAACGACCACGGTTGCATCGTCCGTCGGGCCAGAGGTGCTTCGAGCCGGCGCAGACGCGGGAGTGGGGACCGACGACACCGGCGAGCCGCAATTCGCGCAGAAGGGTTTGCCGGCAAGAAGTTCGGCGCCGCAGGAGGGGCAGGCCGGGACCATGGCCGCCCCGCAGTTCGCGCAGAACGGCTTGCTATCCGGTGTCTCGCCACGGCACGACCAACATTGCATTGTGTCCCCTTGGCTCGGAATCATACGGGATTACTGCCGCGCTCTGCCGCGATTTTAGGGGCCCGACTCCGGGGTCGGTCAAATCCGTCCAGGTTGGCCAAACAGCGTCCTCATCGGAGCAGCGGTGCGTTTATTAGGAGGTTCTTACCCCCTCACAACGAACAACTCACGAGCGACCTTCACACTGATACCAGGCAGCGAGCGTGAGAGGAACTCACAGTGGATTGGATTTCAGAGCACGAAGACGACGATCACGCGGGACCGATTTCCACGGACGCGCCGCGGCGCACGTCGCACCGGCGATTCTGGTTGATTCTGCCCGTACTCGCGCTGGCCCTCTCGGCCGGTTCGTTCGGCTTCTATCTTGGTCACACGAATCAGAACTCCACCCGCGCCGTCGCCAAGCCCGGAACGCCGACATTTCAATTCCCCTCAGAAGGTGACGGCAACTTTGGGGGCTTCCCCAACGCCACCACGCCGCCGACGCGGAGTCAACCATCGAAGGCCAACGCGGCCGCGGCGAAGATCGCGACGTCGGTGGACCCCGGTTTGGTGGACATCAACACAACACTTTCGTACCAGCAGAGCGCGGCCGCGGGCACGGGCATGGTCATCTCCTCCAACGGACTCGTGCTCACGAATAATCACGTGATCGCTGGGGCGACCTCGATCTCGGTTCGCGACGCGACCACCGGTCAGGTGTACCCAGCGACGGTCGTCGGCTACGACCAGTCGTCCGACGTCGCCCTACTGCAACTCAAGAACGCGTCTGGGCTCAAGACCGTCACGACGAACACCAAAGGGGTGACCAAGGGAGAAGCGATAGTGGGAATCGGTAACGCCGGCGGCGTGGGCGGAACTCCGAGCTACGCCGCGGGCACCGTGGTGGCCGTGAATCAATCGATCACGGCGGGCGACAGCGAGAATCCGACGGGTTCCGAAACACTCAACGGCATGATTGAAATCAATGCGAACATCCAGGCCGGTGACTCCGGTGGAGCGCTCGTGAACGCCAAGGGAGAGGTCGTTGGCATGGACACCGCAGCCTCGTCGTCCAACGGTCCGGTGTTTAACTCCGACGGTTCGACGACCACGCGAGCATTCGCCATACCGATCGGCGCCGCTCTGGCCATAGCCTCGTCGATCGAACAGGGGAATTCGTCGTCGACGGTACACATCGGTGCCACCGCCTTCATCGGTATCGACGTCAATGCAACATCGTCCAATCAGTTCTCGGGGGCCGGCAATGTATCACCGGACTCGACCAGCAGCGTCACCATCGCGGGGCTCGTCGCGGGTGGCCCCGCTGCAAATTCAGCACTGACCGCGGGCGACGTCGTTGACTCAGTCAATGGCCAGTCCGTCACAACGGTCACGTCTCTCGACAATATATTGTCGACGCTCAAGCCAGGAGACACGGTGCACGTTGACTACACGACCACCAACGGGAATCAGGCGAGTCTCAAACTCGCACTTGGTTCGGGACCACCCCAATAACGCGCAATGGAGTCGCAGGAGCGCTCAAACTCACTCACCAAGAATTCGAGCGACGTCCTTCAGACGTTCGGGCACCACGCGCCACCACATCCAACGGCCTCGCTTTTCGCCGGTGATGAGTCCCGCTTCCGCCAGGATCCTGGTGTGATGCGAGATGGTGGGCTGGCTCCTGGCGAGGGGCTCTTCCAGCGCGCAACTGCAGACCTCCTCCTGAGAGGCAATGAGTGAAAGCATCCGCAGGCGAGCGGGATCACTGAGCGCCCCGAAGATCTGGGCCATATCGCTCGCCTCGACCTCAGACATCTCGCCGCCGATCAGAGGGCTGCAGCAACTAACGACATTCTCGTCAACGGCGATGGATTTGGGATGCGACATTTGTTTCATCTTACTATTGACAAACATCAATGTGACAGATATCGTTCTCATTGACAAACGTCAATGTAAAGGAGACCGAAATGTCCAGACTGCAGCTCGCCCTCAACGTGTCAAACCTCGAGGAGTCCGTGGAGTTCTACTCCAAGTTCTTCAAGACCGCGCCGGCCAAGATTCGTCCCGGTTACGCGAACTTCGCGATCGCGGAGCCGCCGCTCAAGTTGGTGCTCTTCGAGAATCCAGAAGGCGCCGGGACGATCAACCACCTGGGGGTCGAGGTCTTTTCGAACGAAGAAGTGGTGGCGGCCACCCGGTACTTGGCCGGTGAGGGTTTCAACACCGAAGTGGAAGATCAGACAACGTGTTGTCACGCCCTCCAGGACAAGGTCTGGGTCGACGGTCCTGACGCCTCGCGCTGGGAGGTCTACACCGTACTCGCCGACGTCGACGACACGTCACCGTTGGCCGGCGACGAGACCTGTTGCGCGTCCGATTTGTCGACGACGTCGGCGACGGCGTGCTGCTGAGTCATCGTCACTGCGCCATTCCAGCGCGATCATGAGTGACAACGCCTCCGATCAATTGCTTGAAGAAACGACCAGCGCGCCGGTGATCGCGCGCTTGTCGTTCCTCAACCGGTTCCTGCCGATTTGGATCATTCTGGCGATGGTGGTGGGCATCGTGCTCGGCCGCGCCCTGCCGAGTCTCAACACCCATCTCAATGCGGTCCAAGTCACGTCGGGCACGTCATTGCCAATTTTCATTGGACTGTTGGTGATGATGTATCCGGTGCTGGCCAAAGTCCGCTACGACCGATTAGGCACGGTGACTCGCGACCGACGCTTGCTGGTCGCGTCGCTGGTGCTCAACTGGCTGGTCGGTCCGGCGGTCATGTTCAC